>JBATLM010000260.1:0-15706 GCA_049289315.1 Cyclobacteriaceae bacterium | reverse complement strand
AGGTACTACCTTACAATTAATAGTACCTATAACCCCTAAATAGATATGAAAGGGGTTTTGAGATTTCTACTAGCCGATGATCATGCGATCGTAAGACGCGGATTAAATCAAATAGTAAGGGATGAGTTCCCTAAAGCTACCATTTCTGAGGTGGGAGATGCGGATGAAGCATTGGGCGCCATTGCTACCAAGGAGTTTGATCTGGTCATTTGTGATATCAGTATGCCAGGCGCCACTGGCCTTGACTTATGTAAAAGGATCAAGAAGTTAAAACCCTCTCTACCTATACTTGTGCTGAGTATGCATAAAGAAGAGCAGTATGCGGTAAGAGCACTGAAAGTTGGTGCATCAGGATACCTGGCCAAAGAGAGTGCACCCGAAGAATTGATCAAAGCAGTGCGCTATATATTGGCAGGTAAGAAGTATGTTTCATCATCGCTTGCTACAATATTGGTAAATCATGTGGGTGATCAAGGTCAACTGGAATTACATGAAATGCTTTCAGATCGGGAGTTAGAAGTTTTGAAGCAAATTGCAAAAGGGGAATCGCTGACATCAATAGGTGAAAAACTAAATCTGAGCCCCAATACCATTAGTACCTACCGCTCGCGAATACTTGATAAAATGAGTATGCAAAATAATGCTGAGCTTATTCACTATGTGCATGAGCACAAAATAAAATAGCGCTGTAGTGAATCCACTACATTGATCCATTAAACCACTACAGTTTATTCAGGTAATCACTATAGAATAATAAGTGGGATAGTCAGACTTTTGGGTATCAATTACTATTAAGTCAAACACCTATGATCACCAAATCATTACTCATTATAGAAGACTCGGTTTCCATAACCTGGCGTTTGCTCAGTTTTTTGAGGGAAATTAAAAACCTTGAAATTATAGGGTCGGTACGCAACGGCACCTCTGGATTGAAACGAATAAAATCGGATAAGCCTGATATTGTGCTATTAGATCTCCAGTTACCTGGAATAAATGGATTAAAAATTATCGAGACGCTTCAAGATAAGGACAAACCCTATATCATTGTATTCACAAACAATAGCAATTTTTATTTTAAGGAGCGCTGCTTGGCGTTAGGTGCTAATGAGTTTTACGACAAGTCTGTTCAATTTGAAGAAGCAGTAGCAGCCATTAGAAGATTGTGCGAGGAAGAAATACCCACATAGGTATTCCGAATGTTTCAATCAACGCCAAATGAATTTATCAGACTTCTGATATGAAAGTTATTTCTAACAAATCGCATTCAATGCAAGGGCAGGATAAAGCCCGACTGATAATGCATTGGGGAAAGAAGGCATTAGACGCATCTTCATCCGAAAGTTCATTAAGAGATGTGATTAGTGTTGTTATCAAAGCCTGTGAATCTCTCATTGAACATTCTATATGTTCAGTGTTTTTGATTGACCAGGCAAAGAGCCACATTAATGATATAATAGCCCCTGGTTTACCCCAAAAATTTATCAATGCCATTATGGGCGAAAGTACAGGCCCAATGGCAGGTACATGTGGTACGGCCATTTATAAAAAGGAAAGAATAATATCTCAAGATATCGCTCATGATCCATTATGGGTTGTTCATAGAGATGTAGCGCTAGTCAATGATATTAGATCGAGTTGGTCTACACCTATATTTCATGAAGGTAATGTATGGGGTGTGTTGAATATTTACGGAAAAAGATTGGGAAGGGCTGAACAGTGTGAGGAGGAGGTGGTAGATTATTTTGTGGGTTTGTTAAGCAACGCTATTAGTCTGCGGTCTGTACAAAAGGAGGCGGAATTATTTAGCAATCCGTCTTCTGATGAATTATCCGTCCATGGTATAGACACGGTCAAAAAAACATTGATGGAGGATATCGCAGTTAGGTCAGAAGAAGGATACCAGCATATTTTAAAAACCATGATGGATGGTTTTGTTTTGTTTGATCAAGGAGGGAAGATTATTACCACCAATAATGCTTATGAGAAGATGATTGGCTACAACCATGAAGAACTTCTAGGTATGAACATATTTAATATACAACAAGTATTTGCACTAACAGAAATTGAAGAGAAAATTGCTAAAATAATGGAAAAGGGTTCACTTCAGTTTCTATCCCAACATCGGCATAAGAGTGGAGTATTAATCGATGTTGATGTAAGAGGCACTATTATGAATATGGAGGGAAAATTATTTGTAGCAGGTATTATTCGGGATGTTACTGAAAAAAAGAGGAATGATGAATTAATGACTCGTCAGTTTCGTGCACTTGAAAAGTATGCATTTATAAATTCGCATGAGGTGAGAGCAAGGGTTGCTACAATACTAGGTTTAATAAATTTGCATAAAAGCTGTTATATAGCCGAGGAGGAAAGAAGCCAACTATATGACCACTTGTACAGAGAGACTCTTAGCCTGGATGAGGTTGTTCGGAAACTGACTCGACTCATTAATGATAGTGATCAGATAATAGAGTAAAGTTTCATTTGTGCCATTTGGCAGGTTAATATTTTGCTTTCATCATGGCCATCCCAGATTCTTAATTGTTAAGATTCCCACTGAATATCTATCTTGCATGCATGTTTACTGGAATTATTGAAACACTCGGTACGGTTGAGAATATAACTCAGGAGGGAAGCAATACCCATTTTGGATTCACCAGTGCTCTTGCACCTGAATTAAAAGTAGATCAAAGTGTGTCACACAATGGAGTGTGCCTTACTGTAACAAAAATAGAGGGAAATAAATATTGGGTTACAGCCATTAAGGAAACCTTATCAAAATCTACTCTTGGGGATTTGCGATCAGGAAGTAAGGTAAACCTCGAGCGATGTACGCTCAACAACGGCCGGTTTGACGGGCACATTGTGCAGGGGCATGTAGATCAAATTGGTATTTGTAAATCCATTAAAGAGGAAAACGGAAGTTGGTTGTTTGATTTTGAATATGACTCATCTGTAGGCAACGTTACAGTAGAAAAAGGTTCAATTGCCATTAACGGTGTAAGTCTTACCTGTTTCAATTCAAGGGAAAAAGGTTTTAGCGTGGCCATTATACCGTATACCTATGAGCATACAAATTTTCATCAATTAAAGACCGGGGATACCGTGAATCTTGAATTTGATATCATCGGTAAGTATGTAAAAAAATTAATGGCTTTGCAAGATTAGCCTTTGGCCAATTTTCTTTTTTGAACATAGCGTATCATCCAATTAGAAAATTGGTAGCCTACCCACCCACAGAGCAAACCAATTATTGCTCCAACCATAATATCACCAGGATAGTGAACGCCTAAATAGATCCGGGTATAGCTCATGAGGGCTGCCCAGAGGAAAATCACACTCATCCAATGATAGCGCCCCCTGAAGAGGAGAAACATGAACATGGCCACACCAAAAGTATTGGCAGCATGACCAGAGGCAAAACCAAACTGACCGCCTCGGTAATTATTCACAATATGTAAAAGTCCTTCCAGGGAAGGTTCGTGAGAAGGGCGTAATCTGGCGAAAAAAGGTTTCATGAAGCCAGAGGTAATCTGATCGGTGAGGGCAATGCATATGGCAATCCCCAATAAGAAATAGAGTGTATCCCACTTCTTGAATCTAGCCATAAGGTAAACCAGCAACAGATAGAGCGGCAGCCAGAATATGGTTTTTGTGGCCAGCATCATGATAGGATCTAGCCAATTGGCATGAAATCCGTTGAAGTAAAGTAGAAGTTCTTTATCAAGTTCAAGTAGACGCTGCAAAATGAATTACTTTTGTGTTGGTGCCAAAAATAACCCATAACTGCATAATTGAATGACTTTTTCGCAAGTTCCTCATACAATTTTAATGGTAAGGCCAGCCTCTTTTGGATATAATCCGGAAACAGCAGCATCAAATGCTTTTCAGAAAAGGAGTGACAATGAGGGTGTCGTTCAAAGTATGGCGATTAAGGAATTCGATAGCGCAGTTGAGGCCATGGTTGCGAAGGGTATTTCAGTACTAGTAGTTGAAGACACGCTTAATCCTGTCACCACGGATGCTATTTTTCCTAATAATTGGATAACTACCCATGAGGATGGTCAAATAATCCTTTATCCTATGATGGCGCCAAGCCGGAGGTTGGAGAGGCGCATGGATATTGTACAACAACTGATAGAAAAGTATCATGTCAGAGAGGTTTATGATATCAGTAAAAGCGAATTAGAGGGAAGGTTTCTTGAAGGCACAGGCAGTATAATTTTTGATCACCCAAACAAAATCGCTTATGCTTGTCGGTCTGATAGAACAGAGGAGGAATTGTTTTCTTCGATGTGTGCAAAGCTCGGATACAAACCCATTTCGTTTGGGGCTGCTGATGAAAATGGGCTGGCCATTTATCACACCAACGTAATGATGTGGATAGGAGAGTCGCTAGCAGGAATTTGCCTGGACTCCATTCATGATGAAAATGATGAAGAATTGATACTTGGTCAATTGGCTGTAACCAACCATAAAGTGATTGCTTTGAGCTATGCCCAGATGAATGCTTTCGCAGGCAATATGTTTGAAGTGAGAAATGCAGACGATGACCGATTTTTGTTAATGTCACGAGCTGCTTACGATTCCTTGCTCCCTGGTCAAATGAGTGAAATTGAAAAGTATGTGAATCCACTGCCTCTTGATATTCATACCATTGAGGAGAGCGCTGGTGGCTCTATTCGCTGTATGGTTGCCGGAATACATCTTCCTTTTAAATAAAGCCTCCATTTGCGAGTATAACCCCTCTTTTCTATGCTCAGTGACCTAATTTTTATAAATTGGAACATATAGATTAGGCTTTAACTGCTATGACTAAATACGACCTTGTTATCATTGGTGCTGGCCCTTCGGGCTATGCGGCTGCTATGCGCGCTTTGGATTTTAGAAAGAAAGTGTTGCTCATTGAAAAAAATAGAGTTGGGGGAGCCGGGGTGACCAATGGTGCGCTATCTTCCAAAACCTGGTGGGAATTATCTCGAGAAACGGCCGCATTTAGAAGAAATCTAAAGCGGTTTAATATAGATGCCCCTAGTGTAAACTACGATGAAATTCAGGCCGAAGTAAGAAATGCTGTGCGTGAGCGAAAGTCGATGTTGGAGTTGCACATGGATCAGTTGAAAGATTCTAATTATGCTGATCTCCTCGAATTTAAAATCGGAAGTGCAAAACTGGTAGGGCAAACACAAATTGAAATTACCAATGGTGCCTCTAAAGAAGTTGTTCATGGGGATCATATCATCCTGGCAACCGGTAGTAGGCCAAGGTACCTTCCCGAACTTCCTATTGACGAAAAAATCGTGATGACCAGTGATGGCATTGAGAGCATGACTGATTTTCCGGAAAGTATGGTCATTGTGGGTGCGGGTGTTATTGGTTGTGAATATGCCACCATATTTTCTGGATTTGGAAGAACCAAGGTGCATTTGATTGATAAGGGTGATCGCATACTTCCTTTCGAAGATGACGATGTTGTGAAAATCATTGAGCGCAATATGGAAAACAATGGATTGCTCATTCATCGCAATTCCAAACTCATCCGAATGGAGATTAATAACGGAAGAGTAGAATATGAATTGGAATACAATGATGGTGGTAAGGAAGTATTTAATGTAGAGAAAGCACTGGTCTCTGTTGGTAGGATACCCAATTACGAAAGTTTGTGGGATGATAATGTGGACATAAAGATTGACAGGAGAGGAGTTGAAGACAACGATACACAAACTAACATTTCGAATATTTATGCGGTAGGGGATCTTACTGCTGACATCTCGCTAGTAAACGTTGGGGAACTGGAAGGAAGGTATGCAGTAGAAAGAATTTTCAGCAAGCCGAAGCGAAAACTTGTTTATGAAAACATAAGTAACATTATGTTTTTGAGTCCGGAAGTGGCAGGTGTGGGGTTAAACGAAACACAGGCGCGCGAGAAGGGACTGAACTACAAAGTGGTGACATTGGATTATAGTTGCATACCACGTGCCATTGCCAAAAGAAATACTCAGGGCTTTATTAAGCTTTTGGTTACCAATGATGAGGACATGAAAATATTGGGGATGAAGGTGGTGGGTAATCACGCTTCTAGTGCGATTCAGGCTGTTGCCGTTTTAATTTCTATGAATAAAGGAATAGAAGAGTTGGCCGAATGCGTTCACCCGCATCCATCTATTACGGAAGGAATTCAGGAGTGTGTACGCATGCTAATGGGCAAATCCTTATTTAAGCCAACTGCTTTGCGCGGTAAACTTTCCTGTAGGGCATGCGTTGATTGTGAGTACGAGGATATTATATTTAACTAGATGAGAGGGTTTTATTATTTATTGATTATTGTGTTTGCAGGGTTATCATCTGCAGCTCTTGCACAAGAATCCAATAGTACTGTGTCGAAAGGAAGATTTGGGAAAAAGCAAAAATCCTTATTTACAGAGCATGTGGATTTTGAGGGTATGGTGAAACGCTACCTGATGAAAGAAACACAGCCCATGGAACCTTTGGAAGGTATCTATTCTGTCTCAGCTATTATTTCTAAAAGAGGTGGCTTTTTAGCGAACCCCAATAGAGAAAAAATTATAGCTCGAAAAGATAATTACGCCAAGGTGGTTATTATGAAAGATTCTGAACATGATAATAGAGAATACCTGGAAGTTTCGTTGGCATCAAAAGTTCCTGGCAAGTACCCTGTGGTAGGGGAGTTTAGCAGTCTTTCTGAAGGAAGGGCATTTGTATATAAGCACTACGAGCCCAAGCAGCCCACTATTTCCTATTCATTTGTGTTGTCTGAGTTTGATATCTTAGACGGTGTACTTACCAAGGTAGTGCGAAGAAAAACCATTACCTATAAACTTTCTTATCTGAAGATTTACCCTAAGAAAGACGAGATGTCACTTCGCAGAATTTCTAATAATAAGTAGCAATCTCTTCTAGCGGTTTTCTTTTCAGGTGAGGTACATATGTATCCTCAGTAGAATACCCCACCGGTATCAGTAGGAATGGTCTTTCGTTCTCTGGTCTCTTCAGTAATTTTGTTAAGAAATTCATAGGGCTTGGTGTGTGGGTTAAGGCTACCAGTCCAGCATTATGAATGGCTGACAATAGAAAACCACAAGCTAAGCCCACTGATTCAGCTACATAATAATTTGTTTTCTTAGCGCCATCTGGAGACAGGTCGTATGTTTTTTTAAAGACAATGATAAGGTAGGGAGCAATCTCTAAGAATGGTTTATGCCAGTCCGTTTGAAGCGGCCTCAGGTCATCCAGCCATTCCGGAGGCATGCGACTATTATAACTTTCAAATTCTTCTTCTTCAGCTGCTTTTCTTATTTGTGTTTTTAAAGCCGGATCACTAACTACACAAAATGTCCAAGGTTGCTTATGGGCTCCTGATGGCGCAGTGGAAGCCGTGAGAATGAGGTTATCAATTACTTCTTTCGGGATGGGTTTGTCAGAGAAATCCCGAACTGTTCTTCGTTCATCCATCCATTGGTAAAAGGATTGGCTGCGCTTAACGGTTTCTTCTTCAGTGTAGCTTTCATGCCGATACTCAATAAACTCGTAACCATCTATGGTTTTTACTTTTTCATCCATATTGGAAATTTATGAATTGCTTGTGAATGCTCAAACAAGGAGCCATAGAAGCTTTCAGAATGTAATGGGAGCGACAACTTAAGATTTAGAGGAATTATGTCGTTGTTCCAACACCTTTACTACATCGGCAAGTTCTGTGTTTTTGGCTGCTAATAGAAGCAGGTAGTGATACATGAGATCAGCAGCTTCATTCAAGAATAGGTCTCGGTTTTCATCCTTCGATTCTATTACCAACTCAACGGCTTCTTCGCCTACTTTTTGGGCGATTTTATTAATGCCATCCTTTAATAATTTGGAGGTATAGGAAGACGGGGAGGGGTTGTTTACCCTGTCTTGAATGATCCCTTCCAAATGCTCTAGACTAAAGGAAGGATTGATTTCTTTGAAGCAAGTATCGGCACCGGTATGACAAACAGGTCCGGCAGGTTTTACTTTGACAAGAAGGCAATCCTGGTCACAGTCGGGGGTGATTGCCGTAAGATCAAGAAAATTTCCTGATGTCTCGCCTTTTGTCCACAATCTGTTTTTGCTTCTGCTAAAAAAAGTTACCCGCTTATCTTCCAAAGTCTTAAGCAAAGCCTCCTGATTCATATATCCGACCATTAATACTTTAGATGATAAATCATCTTGAATTACACAGGGAATGAGACCGGTTGTTTTGTCGAATTTTAAACTGTTGATATCAATCATTTCAATTTCTTATTGCAATATTATTTTCTCGAAGATGTGATTTAAGGTCATGTAGTGATATTTCACCAAAGTGAAAAACGCTTGCCGCCAGTGCTGCATCTGCTCCTCCATTCTTAAAAACATCTACAAAGTGATCCATGGTGCCGGCACCTCCGGATGCAATGATGGGGATGGTTAGGAGTTCATTCATTTTTTTTAATGCAGCTATGGCAAAACCGTTTTTAGTACCATCATTATTCATACTCGTAAACAGTATCTCCCCGGCTCCACGTTGCTGCCCTTCTTGTGCCCAGGAAAACAATTCTTTGTCAGTAGCCTTTTTTCCTCCATGCGTATATACCAACCAGGATTCTTCTTCTTGCCTGGCATCGATTGCCAGTACAATACACTGAGATCCAAATTCTTTTGAGAGTTGATTGATCAAATCAGGATTTTTTACTGCCGAAGAATTGATGGAGACTTTATCGGCCCCGGCCTTCAACAGGCGATCCACATCCTGAATAGAGTTGATGCCACCACCCACCGTAAATGGGATAGTACATTCAGCAGCTATCTCCTTAACCAGTTCAGCAAAAGTTCCTCTGCCTTCATTGGTAGCGGAAATATCTAAAAAGACCAGCTCATCTGCGCCTTGCTTTGCATATAATGCGCCCAACGCAACAGGATCTCCGGCATCGCGAAGCCCTTCAAAATTAATCCCCTTCACGGTTCTTCCATCCTTTACATCAAGGCATGGAATGATTCTTTTGGTCAGCAATTTTAGATGGTTAGTGGTTTAAGCTCCTCAAGCTTTATTCTTCCTTCGTAAATCGCCTTGCCAATGATCACTGAATCCACCTTTATGTATTGCAGTTGGATGAGGTCTTCAATAGAACTTACGCCACCGCTGGCAATCACTTTTAGATCGGGAAAGCGCTTGATTATTTTTTTGAATAAACCGAAATTGGGCCCGCTGAGCATTCCATCGGTTCCAATATCAGTACAGGCCATATACTTGAGTGCCGGCTCATACTGGGCAATCAGATCATATAAGCACAAGTCAGTTCCTTCCTGCCAGCCGTTGATTTGTACATTGTCGCCTCGCACGTCTGCACTTAAAATAAAATTCTCAGGATCATAATCCTTCATCCAGCTTTTAAACTTCTCTGGTTCTTTTACAGCAATCGAGCCGATGTTGATTCTATTGATGCCCAAATCCAACAACTGGTCTACTTCTTCTGTGGTTTTTACTCCACCTCCAAAATCAACTTTAAGCGCTGTTTTGTCTAAGATTTCGGTGATGACTTTCCAGTTAACTACTTCTCCTTTTTTAGCACCATCAAGATCAATAAGGTGCAGGTATTCAAGGTCTGCAGCTTCAAACTCTTTGGCTACTTCTACCGGATTGTCTCTATAAATTTTTTTCTTGTTGAAATCTCCCTGAGTAAGACGCACACATTTTCCGTCTACCAGGTCTATTGCGGGAATAATCTTCATGAAATCGAACCTCTAATTCTTCAAAAACTGTTTTAATATATTTTCTCCAACCTCAGCTGATTTTTCTGGGTGAAATTGGACTGCAAAAAAATTATCTTTTTCCATGGCTGCGCTAAAAGGCGCAATATAGTCTGTTTGTGCTACTGTATACGGGTTTACTGGCACATAGTAACTGTGAACAAAGTAAACAAAAGTATTCTCAAATTCAGGCCCAAGCCACCCCTTAGTTTGTGTCAGGTTGTTCCATCCTGTGTGCGGTACTTTATGTATTTGAGTAGCTTCAAAATGCTTCACAGGCTGATCGAATATGCTTAAACATTCTGTATTGTTTTCTTCGGAGAACCTGCACATTAACTGCATCCCCAAGCAGATGCCTAATACGGGCTGTTTGAGTTGAGGAAGTAATTGATCCAGGTTTTTGTCTTTTAAATATCTCATGGCCGAACTGGCTTCTCCAACCCCAGGAAATATCACTTTTTCAGCAGCTTTTATCTCTTCAGGGTGATCCGTTATTTCATAAGAAACCCCAATGCGATCAAGCGCAAATGCTACTGATTGGGTATTACCTGCATTGTATTTTATAATAGCAACTTTCATTACAACGTTCCTTTGGTTGTGGGCAAATTGGAGCTTTCAAGGTCTCTTTGTTTAGCCATTTGAACGGCTTTTGCAAATGCTTTAAAAAGTGCCTCTGCTTTATGATGCTCGTTTTCGCCTTCTGCTTTCATGTTTAGGTTGCATTTGGCAGCGTCAGAGAACGACTTGAAAAAGTGAAAAAACATTTCAGTTGGCATTTCTCCAATTTTTTCTCTTTTGAAGTTTGCTGACCATTCAATCCACGGCCTTCCACCAAAATCCAACGCTACCTGCGCCAAACAATCATCCATGGGCAAACAAAATCCATACCTGGCCAGACCTTTTTTATTTCCTAACGCTTTAATGAAAGCATCTCCTAATGCAATGCCAGTGTCTTCAATAAGGTGATGTTCATCGATGTGCAAATCTCCCTTTGCATCAATTTCTAGATCCAGTTGGGCATGCTTTGCAATTTGTTCCAACATATGGTCAAAAAAACCAAGGCCGGTTTTTATCCTTGCTTTTCCGGATCCGTCAAGATTCAGTTCGATACTTATTTGAGTTTCGTTGGTGTTTCTAATTACATCCGATTTTCTAGGTGCCTCTACAAGATGTTTATAAATCTCCTCCCACGATGACAAAGCAGTGCAATTGGGTAATTCTGTTGTCAAACTTGTTGAAATTAACAAACCCTTAGAACCCATATTAACTGCCAACTCCATATCCGTTGCACGGTCACCGATGACATAAGAATTTTTCAAATCGTACTCCGGAGTGAAGAAGGAGGTAAGCATTTCCGTACCAGGTTTTCTGGTAGGCTTGTTTTCATGGGCAAAAGACTTGTCGATGTATTCACTTGAAAATTTTATTCCTTCATTTTCCAACGTGCGAATCATTTTATTGTGCGCAGGCCAAAAAGTTTCTTCCGGAAAACTACCAGTACCCAATCCATCCTGATTAGAAACTAGTACCAGTTCGAATCCTGATCGTTCTGCAATTTTTCTCAACCAACTAATTGCACCTGGCAAGAACTCTAGTTTTTCCAGACTATCTATTTGCTGATCGGGAGGTTCTATAATTAGGGTCCCGTCTCTATCTATAAACAATACTTTTTTCATTATTTAAATATTTTGATATTCACTAAGTGCTTTAATCAACACCTTATTTTCATCAGGTGTGCCAACCGAAACTCTCAAGCAATTGTCGCAAAGAATAACAGATGATCTATCGCGTACAATAATACCCTTTGTTAATAAATACTGGTAGCACGCTTTTGCATTTACCATTTCAACAAGCAAAAAATTGGTCTGGGAGGGGTACACTTTGTTTACGTAAGACAATTGCTTCAGCGCATCTTCCAATACCTTTCTTTCTTTTTTTAAAATAGCAACCCAATCTTGGGTCTGCATCCAATTGCTGATAGCCGAAAGAGCTGCTTTTTGGGTAATGGAATTGATATTATAGGGAGGCTTTATTTTATCCAGTATCTGGACTATTTCCCTTGATCCATATCCAACACCTAATCGCAATCCGGCTAGTCCCCAGGCCTTAGAGAAAGTTTGTAATAAGAAGAGATTGGGGTAACGGACTAGCCAACTCATAAGTCCTTCAGTATCTGCAAAATCAATGTACGCTTCGTCCACCACCACAATCCCTGAAAAAGTTTGTAAAAGGGACTCAATTTTAACCTTGTCTAACAAATTGCAGGAAGGATTGTTGGGACTACAAAGGAAAATGATTCTACTTTTCTCATCCACACATTCATTGATGGATTGGATATCCAATTCAAAATCGGAGGTGAGTTTAGGACTTCGCACGGCTACATTGTTGATGCCGGCACATACTCCATACATGCCGTAGGTTGGCTGTGGAATAATAACATTATCAGTACCTGGCTCACAAAAAGCTCTTATGAGAAGGTCAATGATTTCATCGCTTCCGTTTCCAAGAATAATTTGCTGCTGATCGACTGACTTTAATCTTGCTATAGCCTCTTTGAGCAACTTTTGCTTTGGGTCAGGATATCGATTGAATTCTGAAGAAAACGGATTCTCATTAGCATCTAAAAACACAGAAGCGGATCCTTTGAAATCGTCTCTTGCTGTGCTGTACGGCTTTAGCTCCTTTATGTTCTTCCTGGTAATTGCGTTAATATCAAATTTCATAATTGTCCCAGTCTAATACTTACGGCTCTTTTGTGCGCAATGAGTTGTTCTGCTTCGGCCATCTTTTCAACTACAGGACCTAAAGTTGCAATTCCTTCTTCGGTTAGTTTTTGAAAGGTTATAAACTTTTGGAAACTACTTAAAGAAACACCACTATAGGCTTTTGCAAATCCATTGGTAGGTAAGGTGTGATTGGTACCGGAGGCATAGTCACCTGCTGATTCAGGTGTAAACTGGCCAAGAAATACGGAGCCTGAGTTACTCACCTTATCCGCCAGGGAATCACAATTTTCAGTATTCAAAATGAGATGTTCAGGCGCGTAGGCATTTACAAAATCTATAATCTCAGCCTCGCTACTCATTTCTATCGTTAGGCTGTTTTGTAGTGCTAATTGTGCTATATCTCTTCTGGGAAGGGTTTTTAGTTGAGCTGCTACTTCTTTCTCTACTTGTTCGATCAGGGCTCCGGAAGTAGCAACCAATACAACCTGACTATCAGCACCATGTTCAGCCTGAGACAGTAAATCAGCAGCAATGAATGCAGGATTGGCAGCTTCATCAGCGACAATCAGCACCTCTGAAGGCCCTGCAGGCATATCAATCGCAATGCCTTCCATACTTACCAATTGCTTGGCTTTAGTTACATATTGATTCCCTGGACCAAAGATTTTGTACACTGGCGGAATGGTGGCTGTGCCATAAGCCATGGCTGCAATGGCTTGTGCTCCTCCCACTTTAAAAACCTGTGTAATGCCTATTTCCTTTGCTGCAAACAGAATAGTTGAATCTATTGAGCCATCTGATCGGGGAGGTGTGCATAAAATAATTTCCTGGCAACCTGCTATTCTCGCAGGAACCCCCAACATCAATAGTGTTGAAAATAAGGGTGCGGTACCACCGGGGACATAAATCCCCACCTTTTCAATGGCTACAGCTTTGCGCCAGCAACTGACTCCGGGCATTGTTTCAATTGGTGTGCTTACTGTTTGTTGAGCCTTATGGAATTTAGAAATATTAGAAGCTGCTATCCTGATGGCTTGTTTTAATTCTTCAGATACTTGTTTTTCTGCGCCTTCAATTTCTTCAGGTGTTACTTGAAATGAATTCAGGCTCACTTTATCTATTTGAATGGATAACTCTTTCAATGCTTCATCACCTGACACCTTCACACTGTTGATGATGTTTTTTACCCTGCCTTCTAAATATTCCAATTCTAAGGCAGGTCTTTTGCAGAGCTCATACCATGTTGTTCGGGGTGGATTGATGTATTTTTTCATTAGAGTATCATTTTTTCAATAGGTATTACCAGTATTCCTTCCGCACCAAACGATTTCAATTGATCGATCTTTTCCCAGAAGGCATTCTCATTGACTACCGAGTGCAATGATGACCAACCTTTTCTGCTCAACGGCATTACCGTTGGACTTTTCATGCCTGGAATCACAGAGGTTATTTTTTCGATCGCTTCATCCGGGCAATTGAGTAGAATGTATTTATTGTTTTTGGCGGAATTGACGGCCTCTAGCCTAAATAGCAGTTGATCTAATATCTCTTGTTTTTCACTGGTAAGCTCTGAACCAGCGATCATAACTGCTTCTGACTCCATAACCGTCTCTACTTCTTTAAGTCCGTTGCTAAGCAACGTGCTGCCAGTACTCACGATGTCACAGATGGCTTCGGCCAGTCCAATACCTGGAGCTATTTCCACGGATCCACTGATTTCATGAATTCCGGCCTCGACATTGTTGGCTTCAAGATATTTTTTTACGATTACGGGGTAGGAGGTGGCAATGTTTTTCCCTTGTAAGGATGCGAGGCCTGTATAGTTTTCAGATTTCGGAATAGCAAGTGATAGTCGGCATTTGGCGAAGTCAAGCCGTTTGATCAACGTGTTTTTCTTATTCTTCTCCACAAAAACGTTTTCCCCAACAATTCCGACATCTGCTACTTTGTCTTCAATGTATTGTGGTATGTCATCGTCTCGTAAAAAGAGTATTTCCACAGGAAAATTGCGCGCCTGTGTTTTGAGCTGACCTCGGCCATTGCTAATGGCAAGTCCACTTTCCTTTAGTAGGGCCAAGGAGCCTTCCTGGAGTCTTCCTGATTTTTGAATAGCAATTCGTAAGTAGTTTTTCATTAAAGTGTAAGGTGTAGATAAAACAAAAAAGGCCTGCCGAGTGGCAAGCCTTTTGAAAAATTCTTATTTATAAATTAATCAAAACATAGACCGACCACTCCACATATGTGAAATATGATGATGGTGATGGCCGTGGATGTTAAGATTTTGTGTCATTGTTTGAAATCGTTCGCAAGAAATGAATAAGAAGCGATTTCTCAAAATTATTCGGAATAAATTGCTTTGGCATCTTCAAATACTCCATCAACGGTAGGTATTTGGTTAAATTTGCGATCATGAAAAAGGTATATATCCTTCTGGTGGTAGTAGGGTTGATAGGCTGCACGGAAAGCAAAGAAAGCCGACTTCAAAAATTTCTCATCAAGGGGAATAATGAAATTAGTAGCAAAAACTACGATCAGGGGATTACTTACTACAAGGAGGCCATTCGAATTGATCCTTGCTTTACTGAAGGATTAAACAATCTTGGTACCGCATTGTTTCAACAAGGTAAATTTGACCAGGCCCTCACACGTTATCAAGAAGCCATTTCTTGCAATCCTGATTACTTGCCCACGTTCTATAACAGGGCCAATACGTATTACGAGCTAAAGGAATATTTTAGTACTTTAAAAGACCTTGATCGAATAGAGGCTGCTCATCCGGATACAGCCATTGTCTTTTTTACCAGAGGTCTCGTGCACACCAAGCTTCGCAATTTTGATTTAGCCAAAACAGCCTTTGAAAAAGCAGTTGAACTTGATGCTAATAACGTTGAGTTTCTGGTAAACCTGGGTAATATCAAATACTACCTGAAGGATTATACTGCCGCTGTGGCAGATTTAAATAAGGCAATTCAGTTGGATCCGGCAGAGCCAAATATCTACAATACCCTGGCCATGATAGCCATCGATCAAAATGAGATAGAGGAAGCATTGGTCCAAGTAAATAAAGCACTTGAGTTGGTTCCTTCTGAGCCTTACTTTATGAACAATAGAGGTTATATCTACCTTGTTCAAAATAAACTTGATGTTGCCGTTGAGGATATTAATACCAGCTTAAGTGCTGATCCTGAGAATGGTTGGGCTTATCGTAATAAGGG
>JBATLM010000259.1:0-7353 GCA_049289315.1 Cyclobacteriaceae bacterium | reverse complement strand
CAGACTCATGAACCAAAACCCAAACGAAACTGCGAATAGGATGAGCCCTGCTAATACAATAAAGAACCACTTGATTGCCTTTTTAAATTTCTTCATAACATTTCTTTTTTGAGGCAAATGTGCCGCTATGAAGGACAGTTGTCTTCCAAAATGATCATTTCGAAAGACGAAAAGGTCATTTAGGCAATCGCATGCGGTATGCCATGGGTGTTTCTCCTGTTTGCTTTTTAAAAGCAGTGTTGAAGCTGGAGATGCTGTTGAAACCCACCTCATAGGCAATGGCAGCTATCGTTTGGTGCTTGAAGGCTTCCAATTGCAGTAGCCTCTTGGATTCTTTAATACGGAATGTGTTTACAAAATGGTTGAAGTTCTTTCCACTTTCCTGATTGATCACCTGCGAGATGATTTGCGGGCTCTGGTTAACGGATTCACTCAATAACTTTAAGGTGAGGTTGGGGTTTTGATACTGCTTTTCGTCAATAATAAATTTTGAGACCCGCGAATAGATTTGCGCATGTTGCTCATCCGTGACAGGTGTTGTCTTGTATTTTTTATGACCAATTTTCTGAATGTACCCTTTTTGGAATACAATAAAACTGATCACATAAGCAACAATAGAATAGAGAATCGGCCCAATGATATACGGAACTACCTCATCAAAGAGATTCAACACGTAAACTACCCAGATAGCCAACAGGCCATAGAAGAACAGCCGCAATAAATCAAAGACATCATTATCTAACCCTGCCTTTCTTTCTTTGGTAACATGCCGATAGCTGAATAATAAATAAAGAAGGAAATGGAGATAATAGATGAGGAAGAGTGTTGCGAACAATAGAATAGGTAAGGTCTCCCAATGATGCTCTTCGAATTGTAACCCGATGATGAACCCTATGAGTGCAGGAGCAAAGTGAAGGAGGTGCTTTTTTGATAATTGAAATGACTTCTGTGTACAGGAAAGAACAAAGAGATAGTACAGCGGGCCAATGGCCATGATGGCACTTAATCCAACAAAAATGAGTTTGATGTCAATGTCAGTGAACGTCAGAAATACCGATTTGCCCACCCGAAAGGAGAGCACGATCAAGAGGGTGCTGAGTAATTTATTAGCGAGGGGGTTCCCTTTTGGGTATATCCATAGAAATATGGCCAGAAATAATCCATGAATTACTCCAAGGCCACTGACAACGATTAGAATAATATCGTTTGCACTCATCAAGTGCAAATTAATGGAAATGATGGAATATTTATTTCAGTTACAAGCTTCCTTGAATTCCATCGGTTACCTTCATCAGCTTTTCGATCTTTTTATCATCATAGGCATCCGGATGTGCTTTCCCAAATGCACCAGCGTCATTGTCAAAATACTTACCGGTAACTCCATTATAATCTTCTGAGACAGCCAAGTCATGTAAAAGTTCAGCACCTTTTTCAGCGGGAGACCAATGATTTCCAAAAGCTTCTTTTACCATTTTTGTATTCAGTAGCGAACCGGGATTAACGGCAATTACAGCAACATCCTCTAGTTGGTTGGCTAAATAAAAACTCCACATCGTCAACGCCAATTTACTTTGTGCGTATGTCTCCTGTTCTGAAGCCTGTGCTTTGCCCGATAGCACATCCAAATCAACAGGAGCCTGGGCCGCAGAACTCAGGTTAATAATACGGGGATCAGTCCCGTTGCGCAGTAAGGGCAACAAGGCATTCGTCAACCGGTAGGGTGCCAGATAATTAACGACCATTCGCATGTCCAAACCTTCTTTGTTGTTAGGTTCGTGACTGATATACACTCCGGCATTACTGATGAGTACATCAATTTTCGGAACTTCTTGAAGGATCTGTTGACCCATTTGTTTTACCGCACTCAAATCAGAAAGATCAGCGACAAATCCTTTTATGTTCTCGTTTTTGGATTTTCCTTTTATTTCTTCAATGGTCGTCTTAAGTTTCTCAGGACTTCTTCCGTGAACATAAATTGCATGGCCATACTTTGCCAATGAGAGTGCTGCCAGTTTTCCTATGCCATCTGTACTTCCGGTTATTAATATTGTTTTCTTCATACCCATAAATTAGGAAAATGAAATGCCTATGGGAGACATTTCATTTTCTTTTATAAATCAAAATTGAATTACTGTTTTGCCTATCGTCCTTCCAGATTCCTGCATTTGATGCGCCTTCTTTAGGTTATCGACTGTAAAGCCCTGCAACGTTGTAGTGAGTGTTGTCCTTAACGTTCCATTGTCCAATAGTGCGGCCAATTCATTGAGGATACGTCCCTGTTGTTCCATATCGTCAGTAGTAAACATAGAACGGGTGAACATCAATTCCCAGGAAAAACTGACACTCTTATTTTTTAGCAGAACCAGATTCAAAGGATCGCTACTACCAGTAATGGAAACGATGTGTCCTTGTGGTTTGATGATATCGGCTATAGTTTCCCAATACGCATTGATATCAACAAAATCCAGAATGTAGTTCACTTGCGCGTGGCCAATCTTTTCTAATTCCTCCTTTAGGTTGCGATGGTTAACTACGTAGTCAGCTCCCAATGATTTGCACCACGCTACAGTTTCAGGACGTGATGCCGTTGCGATTACCGTAAGATCAGCTACTTTTTTGGCAATTTGAATGGCGATAGAACCCACACCTCCGGCACCGGCTAAGATCAAAAGAGTTTTGCCTTTATCCTTTTCAGGGTTCACTTTGATACGGTCAAAGATAGACTCCCACGCTGTTAGTCCTGTTAATGGAATGGCTGCAGCTTCATCGATGCTCAACTTCTTCGGCTTATGTCCTACGATGCGTTCATCTATAAGTTGGTATTCTGCATTACTGCCACTGCGGGTGATATCACCGGCATAGTATACCTCGTCACCCACATTAAACTTTGATGTTTTATCACCGACTGATTCCACTGTTCCTACAGCATCCCACCCGATAATTTTTAGCGTATCCAACACTGTGTCTTTGGCAGCATTCTCTCTTATTTTAAAATCTACGGGATTGACAGAGATAGCTGAGATTTTTACTAATAAATCATGCCCCTTTGGGGTCGGAGTAGCTGTTTCAAACTCAATGAAACTTTCCTTTTCGGTGATGGGTAATGATTGTTTAAATCCTATTGCTTTCATGTATGTTGCTTTTACTGATTTATAATTTCAAATTGGCCGATGGCTCTCACGTACAATATGCTTTCATCTGATGATAATACTTGATGTGAGGCTGAGCCAGTGGAATATTGATCAGCTATGCTATCTGAGTCATTTCGTTAACAATAAATTCTTCTACCGCACCTTCTGTGGCTTTCAGGTATTTTGCCAGGTGATCATTGTTCATATGCTGTTGCCATAGTTCACGGTTCTGCCAGTTTTCGTAGAAAAGAAAAAAGTTGGGATTTTCATTATCCTGATGAAGGTCATAGCCAATGCAACCCTTTTCATTCCTTGTAATATCGATCAGCTTTAGCAACTCGGCTTTCACTAATTCTCTTTGATTTCCTTTAGCTAAAATTCTAGCTACGATGGTTAATTTTTGATTTTCCATTTTTTGGTCTGCTTATATGTTTCTCATTTAAATTATAACCCAAAAGTGCACGTTCTGGTAGCGTTAAACATTGTACAATTATCGGTTATTATTGTATCTTAATTGGTTTATTCAGTGATTTAAGCATAAAGAGGTAATGTATGCTTGATATAATGTATTTATAGTGGTTATTTTGGTATTGATTAACCAATATATATACAATGGTAATACAGGAGGCCCAACATATTTTTGAAATACATGTAGAGGAGTACACAGAGTGGAAGCAGAGGCCCCATAAAAACAACTTCTTTGAGATAGTGTATGTGGACCAGGGAAAAGGCGTTCAATGTATCAACCAGCATGAGTTTGCCTATCAGCCCGGTAACATCTTTCTGCTACCACCGCTGGACTGTCATTCATTCAGGATCAATGAGCCTTCCCGGTTTTTCTTTATCCGTTTTACCGATCACTACTTTTTATCTGATCATAAGCTGGCTGATTACAAAAGCTGGTTCGACAGGATGGCCTACATATTGGCCAACTATAATAAAGTACCGGGAGATATCATCAGCAGCGACAGGGAACGTGCCTTTATCATTCAAACCATTAAATCCATTTATCAGGAGTACCTAGTATCAGACACCTATTCCGACTCCATTATTACCGGAGCGATGGTTTCTATCCTCAACATACTAGCAAGAAGTATTGAAAAGCAATATGTAGAACAGGCCAATGAAGTGGATAGCAGATTTGGTGAAATATTACGCTACGTCAATACCAACATCAGCAAGCATGAGATGTTGAAGATTCCGGTATTGTCAGAACAGTTCGGGATTTCTCCAACCTATTTCTCTGAATACTTTAAAAAACAAGCTGGGAAAAGTCTGGCAGAGTACATCACCAAATCAAAACTAAAACTAGTGGAGACAAAGATTCTTCATACCGATCAGACATTAAAAGAGATTGCCTATCAATTGAATTTTACCGACAGCAGTCACTTGGCCAAGACCTTCAAGAGTGTGTACGGCATGACAATTAAGGAATTCAAACAAAGCGGACAGAAGTGTTGTGTATGACCCAGCCCGATACCCACTAAGTTCTCATCTAGCACGGAACTTAGTTCCGTGCTTAGGGAAGAATAAAAAAGTGTCTAACCGAAACCTACAGCACAGTTACTCCGTGCCGTGCTTTACCGCTGCCCCTTTTTAAATCCATAAGTGTTTTGCCCGATAAAGTCCTTCGGAAATTGATCATCTCCTTTGAATCCAATTTCTACTGTTCCGCTGTCTTCAGGAATGTAGTTGGTTTTGAAAATGTAATCCCACAAACTTAAACTGATGCCATAGTTCACACCATACTTACCCTTTGGTAAAACATAGGCATGGTGATACAAGTGCATTACCGGATTATTAAAGATGTACTTCAATGGACCCCATGTTATCTTCACATTGGAGTGGTTAAGATGCCCAATGGTGATGGCCGTAAAGTGAACGATGTAAGCTTGCTCTGGCTCGAATCCTCCCAGTATCATTACACCGAATGTCTTGAGGGGTTTGTACAAAATGTTTTCCATCCAATGGTATCTTAAATGGGCTGCAAACCCCATTTCTTTTACACTGTGATGCACCTTATGGAATTTCCACAGAAACGGATATTTGTGTAACAACACATGTGTAAACCACTGTACAAAGTCAAGAACAATAAAGAAGACCACCAACTGCAACGCCATGGGCCAATGGGCTATATCAACAATGGCCAGGCTTTTCATGGTGATACTAATATCTGCAAAGAAGACCTCAAGCAAACGGTAAACTCCGCTGATGACAATGGAGAAAATGAAAAAATTAAAGAACATATAGAACCCATCCAACCAAAAGTCTTTTCTGATAATGGATTGTTCCTTCCTCCAGGGAAATGCTATCTCTAATCCCCAAACTACAAGGGAGATAACTACCAGCCCCCAGAAGTAATTGGTATACCAGGGAACTTCAAAAATGATTGATTTCCACGTCCAGTCTACTGTGCCCATAAAGGCACCCACAAATGCATCAAAATACTTTCCCATATCTTCTATTAATTATTGTTAGTCTTTAATTCGTACCAATCTATATCCGTTAAGTTCTCTCTTCTTCCCACCACCTTAGGAGGGTAGTTGGTGACCAGATAATTAACGATCACTTCCTGATTACTCCCCAGGTCGCCCAGGTTTTGTGTTTCCTGCATCCATTTGATGGTTGCATTCCATCGTTCGGTGTTCATTTTGTTCTGGATAATGATTTTTGCAGAGTGACAGTAAGTACAATTGTTGACCACCGTCATCAAACCTTCTGCATCCACCAATCCCGTTCTTACATGAATTCCGTTTTCTATTTTATCAAAGTCATCTACAGTATCCGTGTTTACCACTATCTCCGGTGCCGATCTGAACACTGAAAAATCAGGATCGACTTTATAATACAACAGCAAACTGGCTGAAAAGATCACCATGACGAAAGCAAGCAACACAAGTTGAACCGCTCTCTTTACTATTTTTACAAAATCATCTTCCCGAGCCATCTAATTGACCTTTACAGCAATTCGATGACACGCATTATTCAAATATCCCTTCGGGTTCCATCCCGGTACCAACATAGGTTGTGCTGCACCTCGCGCATCCGTTGCTCTTGCCCAAATTTCATAATATCCCTTTTGCGGAAACTCCACGCTGGCAGAAAAGTGTTGCCATGCTAATCGGTTAGATGGCTTTTCAAGCATCGCTGTTTTCCATGTAGTTCCAAAATCAATGGAGTATTCCATCGTTGCTACTTCCAATTCACCAGCCCATGCGTGGCCTCTGATATCGAGTGAGGTTCCTTCCTTGATCATCGCGCCCGATTTCGGAGAAGTGATTAATGACTTCACAGGCATGGATTCTATGATACACATGTCCTCATCTTTTACGGTTTCGCCTGGTGCCACAGGGGTGCAAGGTATCCTGTAAGAGTCTCCCGTCATTTTAGCACCATCGTGTTCTTTGTTTCTTATGCTGATTCTGTTGAGCCACTTACCCGAAACAGAAGCTGGCCAACCACCTGCCACCAATCGCAGCGGGTGACCATGAATTAACGGTATGTCTTCACCATTCATTTGAAACGCCAAGATGGTTTCATCCTGAAGCGCTTTTGCCATAGGGCATCCGCGCGAGATAGGTTCTTTGCCTGGGTCTCTGCTTAAGTGCAAATCAGCTGCGTGGAAACCTATATAAACTGCATTGCTTTTGATACCGGCATCGCGCAACACATCCCTTAGTCGCACACCTGTCCAACTGGCGCAATGGACAGCACCCACCGTCCATTGATTACCCTTGGCGGGAGGATTGAATTCACTTCTTCCGTTGCCACCGCACTCAATGGTTAGCTGATAGGTGTGATGTTCAAACTTTGACTTTAGGTCAGCCAGTGTATATGTCTTTTTGTTGACTACTGATTCACCATCAATGGTCAGTGTCCAATTCTTGGCATCAATATTTTCAGGTACCAGTCCGTTGTTTCTGATGAACATGCTGGCGTTGGGAGTGATGTCATCGTTCAGCAGGTGGGCTTGCGCTTCAATGTTCCAGGGCTGGTTATTCAACACCACCATGTCCTTGTTCTTATGGAACATTTTAAAAGGGTCGGCATCTTGCAAGGCCAGTGGAGTATAACCTTTGGGCAGATTGGCACCAAATACAATTTGGGCACCCACAGCAGATGCCAGCCAACCTAAAGTCGCTTTTTTAACAAAATCTCTCCTTTTCAATGTATTTTCTTAATTGTTCATTCAACATCACATCACAAGGTATTACTTATAAAG
>JBATLM010000258.1:0-32287 GCA_049289315.1 Cyclobacteriaceae bacterium | reverse complement strand
ATCTAAACCTAGTTCTTTCTTGCAATATGCTTCATCTTCCCAGGCTTTGAGTGTGCACAGCACTTGTCCTGCAAAAGCTTCATGGATTTCATAGAAATCAAAATCCTGAAGCGTAAGGTTATTCCTTTTTAGCAATCTGGCTACTGCTAATGTAGGAGCCATTAGCAACCCTGCACCATGTACAAAGTCGACTGCTGCGGCTTCGCAATCAGTAAAGTAAGCAAGAACAGGATGGTTGTTCTTTGCAGCGTATTCTTCCGTACCTAAAAACACGGCTGCGGCACCATCAGTAAAAATAGTACTGTTACCTGCTGTTAATGTTCCTGCAGGGGTTTTATCAAACGCAGGTTTTAGCTTCGCCAGTTTTTCCATACTGGTATCCTCCCTTACAATAGTATCCTTAGTTGCCTTTTTGTACGGAATAATTAAATCGTCATAAAAATTCTCTTTATTGGCTTTCACAGCATTCATATGACTTTCATAGGCCAACTGATCTTGCTCCTCTCTTCCTATTTTCCACTCCTTCACCATTTTCTCTGTATGCTGCCCCATGGATAGACCGGTACGGGGTTCAAAGATCGCAGGGTAGGAGGGCTTAAGATCCCCCAAACCGATTTTGAAAAACCGTCCAATCTTCTGTCCTAAACTTTTAGCACCGTTAAGGTCAATAAGTTTCCATGCCAGCTTGCGCTGAAACATAATAGGAAGATCGCTATTGGTATCACTGCCACCACCTACACCTGAATCTATTTGTCCGGCCGATATCTTTAAAGCAATAAGGTTGATGGTTTCCAGACTGGTGCCACAAGCGCGTTGTAAGTTGAAAGCAGGTGTATTCGGGTGGAGGGTGGTTCCTAACACCACTTCACGGGAGTAGTTCCACTCAAATGAACTTTGCATCACGGCACCGAAGGCAACGTCTCCCAATAACTTGCCAGATAAATTATGTTTATCCACGATCCCCTGCAAGGTAGCGGTGAGCATATCCTGATTGGAGGTGCGTGAGTATTGTTGAAAGGACTTTACAAATGGGATGCGGAGGCTTCCCAGTATAGCAACACGATAATTTTTGTTATGCATAGGGCTAATTATAAAGAATCAATTTAGACCAATTTATAGATTACTGACAAACTCTTACAAAATTTCGTTCACCTGATTATTGTTATTTCATAAAACGATAACTTACGTCATGGCACAGACAGTAGAATCCCTTACCATCGAAATATCTGAAAGAACAGGCTCAGTATCTGCCCTGGCAATCATTCCTAAAAAAGCGAATGCCCTTTTGGTGTTGGCGCATGGTGCAGGAGCCGGCATGACGCACGCTTTTATGGAAGCGATTGCAATGGAGTTAGGCACCCTCGGCATAGCAACACTCCGGTATAACTTTCCCTACATGGAAAAGGGGAGCAGACGGCCGGATCCTCCAGCTGTAGCTGAAAAAGCAGTGGCAATGGTATTGGAGTATGCTCATAAGAGGTATCCGAAGTTGCCCATGTTTGCAGGAGGAAAATCTTTTGGAGGAAGAATGACTTCCCAGAGAGTGAGCAAGGAATGTCCTGAATTTTTACAAGGCATTGTATTTGTTGGATTTCCTCTCCATGCCATTGGCAAACCCGGAATGGAAAGGGCCGCTCATTTAAATGATATTAGTTTACCCATGCAGTTTTTGCAGGGCACCAAAGATAAACTAGCCGAAATTGAGTTGATAAAAAAGGTAGCTAAGAAACTGAAAACAGCAACGCTGGAGCAATTTGAAGGCGCTGATCATTCATTTAAGGTATCGAAACAAAATATCATTCCTGATCTGGCCAATATAGCTGCGGCATGGATGAAGGGAGTTAAGTCCTAAATTTTGGTTTTGATGTGAACCTGTAGATTTATTATGTCAATCGTACTGAAGGTGAAATTATCATCAGTATAGCGTGTAGCGTTAAAACCCATTGTGGTTTACATTTGTCGTATATCAACTAAGACCCAAGTTTGGTTATCAATAGAAAAGCAATTTTACTTCACATTACCTTTTGGGTAGTTTACACACTTATATTCACTATTACTGATGGTGGATATAGCAACCGTTTTGATAGGGCTTTCTTCATTGAGCTCGCTCACCTTCCATTGCGATTAGTTGTAGTCTACCTCAATTATTTTATTCTGTTTCCCAAACTGCTACTGACAGGTAAATACTATCGCTACGCTTTCTATACTGTAGTTTCACTCATTGTAGCTGCATTGCTGCAACGAGGCATTATGTTCTATTATGTCAGCCCGATTTTGTACCCACAAACAACAGACATAGTCAATTATTTTATTCCGTATAAATTGCTGCAAGCTGGGGTGATTATTAATTCCCCTCTTGTATTTATGATTGGTTTTTCTGTGTTGCATCACGTTTTTAAGCTAAGGGACAAAACTGAGAAATTGGAGAAAGAAAACTTACAATCTGAATTAAAGTTTCTGCGAGCACAAATCAATCCTCACTTTTTTTTCAACACGCTCAACAGTTTGTATGGACTTACACAGGAAAAGTCAGATCGTGCTCCTGAAGTAGTATTAAAGTTATCTGAGCTGATGAGCTTTGTGCTTTACGAAACAGATCAAGAGAGAATATCGTTGTCTAAAGAATTGAAGTACATCAAGAATTACATAGAATTAGAGGAGATCAGATATGGAGATCGTTTCGTATGTAATTTGAGTATACATGGTAATACGGAGGTTCTTATCCCGCCTTTATTAATGCTACCTTTTATTGAAAATAGTTTTAAACATGGTATCAAACACGAATCTGATAAAGGTTGGGTAAATATTTATGTGAGTGTGATAGAGAACAAGTTTATTTTTAAAATTGAAAACAGCATTGGTGAAATTTCAGCTCATGCAGACAATGGACAAAACGGATTGGGCATTGCCAATGTAAAGCGGAGATTAGAATTACTTTATCCGGAAAGTCATCGACTTTCGTGTAATAATGAAGAAAAGCAATTTAGGGTGGAGTTGGAAATTGACTTATGACAACTTTAAAGTGTATTATAGTAGATGATGAAACGTTGGCGCAGGGTATTCTTGAGCGTTACATAAAACCATTGAAGGAGCTTGAGTTGATAGGGGTTTGTAAAAATGCCATCGAAGCCAATGCTATGATGCAGCAGCACAAGGTGGACTTACTGTTTTTGGATATTGAAATGCCCAACATCAGCGGGTTGGATTTACTTAAAACGATTACAGGCATCAAGCCCAAGATAATTATCACCACTGCTTATCGAGAGCACGCCACTACCGCTTTTGAACTGGATGTAATTGATTATATGGTTAAACCCATATCGTATGATCGCTTCGTGAAAGGGATCAATAAAGTGCTGCGCCTTCACAACCTGGAAGAACTTGCCGAGCAGGCAGACAGTAAAGAAAGTAGTGATGCCTATATTTACCTGAAGGCAGATAAAAAGATGGTTCAAATATTTTTAAAGGATATTTTGTACATAGAAGGACTCAGTAACTACGTAAAGATTTTCACCACTGAGAAAACGATCATTAGTTATCAAAAGATAAGTTACCTGAACGATGCATTACCTTCCCGTGATTTTGTAAGGGTTCATCGGTCCTATATTGTGGCGTTGGGTAAGATTACCTCCTACACTACAACCAATGTAGAGGTAGCCACCCAAGAGATACCACTGGGTGGAAGCTACAAAGAGAGTGTGCTTGCTCTCTTGAATAAATTTGAACGCTAGTAGAACTAAATGGGCTTAATAGCTTGTTCAATGAACCTTTGAAGAATTTCCATTTGTTTGTGCCCAAGTTTTTGTCCGAAATGAGCCACTAGCCAAAGTGTAAGAAAAATGGCTACTAGCACTGGAATAAACCACATCATGGATGTGGACTTTCCGAGTGACCAATAGGAGAGTCCCATTACTCCGATAAACAAAATGGCCACTCCAATAAGACTGTAAAAAAAGATAAACATCGTCCATACCACTGGCCTTGGACCGTACAAGCCGCGAAGTATGCTTCCGCTTTCTGTTTCTTCAACGCTTAGACTCAACTGAGGAGACCAATAGTGCTGATCTTTGTGTGGTATATAAATGGTAGCATATTGTGCATGCACTTGTCCTGTGCAAGTAGCATCATCTTTGTCAAGAGCATGTTTTAAGCTGTTCAATAACTGCTCAGAGGTGTAGGAGGTTTCTATTTTAAAACGAGGACGTACCTGGTAGCCAGCTGATGACATTCGCGCTAGTAGTTAATAAGGTTTGATGTCGGACAAACGAATATAAACAGTCTTTGCATTCCGTTACCATGACTTTTGTCAGTTACGTTTAACTATCTACCACTTTAAATCGCAATACGGTCTTAAGTTTCTCTTTGGCCACCTTTCTAAAATCTGATAAGTAGATTTCTCTGTGCAGCTTCGAGGCTCTTGAAAGATGATTGGCCGTTGCGAAGGCCTCCATTAACTCAAAGCTTTCTGATTCTGAATCATAGCTTCCGACATGCATCATTTGAATGCATCGGCCTTCTGTTATCTTTTCAAATTGTACTTCTTCCAAAAGGGGATGCGGTTTCTTTTTTATTGTTAATTCGATCATCTCCTTCACGAAAGCGGCATCCACAAAATCTGGTTGACGAATCATGAGTTGGAATACCAAATCATCCTGGTTGATGGTGCCTGTGAAATTCTTTTTTGCCTTTTCGTTGATGTCCCATACTCCTTCCAGCGGATAGACGGTGTAATCCATATAGCCCTTGGGTGGTGTTCTTTTTTTAAGCGTCATCTTGATGGCGTAGGATACGGCAAAGAGTGCGCTTATGTATTCCGAGAAAGCCTCACTGTTGGGGTTTCCTTCTCCGGCTATGGTTAGAAATTGATAGGCTGTAACATCAACCACTATGGGTTTGTTCTTAGGCATGTAAATGTCCTTTTCCTGTTTTCTCCACTCGTATTTCATTGTTTTATCGTTTAGATAGTCAATGATAGATACCATGGGTGACAACCCTATGTCAAGAGTTATTATAAATCTTTCACAGCAGTTCCGGTGATCTTCACTTTACCTCCAAAGGGCAAAGCTTCCGCCTGATAGATCGTTCTGGCAGGCCGTTTTCCTTCTGGAAATAACTCCATGTAGAGTTGATTGATAGGAGGTAGGTCTTGTAGGTTATCAAATGCAATATCGATAAAGACAATATCCTCTTTGGCGAACCCAGCATTTTTGATAGCAGCAAAGAAATTGGCAAATGCCAGTTTGCCTTCTTCCTCAATGGTACCGGAAACATATTCTCCAGCTGTATTTACCGCCAACTGACCACTTACAAAGCACATGTTATTCACCACCACAGCATGACTAATGGGATTGGACCAGTTGGGGAGGCCTTCGCCTTTTGTAATGTATTTTTTGTGGGTCATTTTTTATTTATCCTTTCAGGATTTTCTACTTGATAAAATTTCTATCGCTAGCGCCTGTGTAGGTGGTCGTGTGGTACCTTTCATAAGTCAATACGAAAATAGCGCTTTTTGTGTTTCCTTCCAAGATCGGAAAAACTTAGCGAAGTACTTATTGCAATCTCAGATGCCGAGACTGCTTGAGGCCAGATGAAATAACCTCTGGAAAGTCATTCATAAATAAGCTATATTGTGCAGCGTTTTATGGTACATCGAAACAGTTTATTAGAAGTTCATCTTTATCTTTCCATCTTATCCATGCTGTCTCAATTTTCATTTTCCAATAAGTGAATGATTCACAGTATTCCGGTGTGGTTATCTCAATCCAGTCTCCGTCAACTTTCAATGCCTTAAAGCAATCAGCCCCGTTGTAATAGATTGTAATACTGGAACTTGGATTGGAATAAAGTAATTGTTTAGTTGTGTCTTTACGTTCAATGTTGAAAAGTCCCAAAAGATATTGTTCCCAGGTTTTATAGTCCACCTTGTCATCTCTTTTTATCCACATTATCTCCCATTCAGGTTCATTCACTACAACTTCAATCCATTTATCTGTAACAGTTAATGCTCTCAACTCAAAAATGTTATAGTCTAGCCATATAGCTCTTGGCTTTAGCCACTTTTCAACATTCTTAAGATTCCTTATCGAAATCGAATTAATGGTTTCGTCTTCAAAAAATTGAATTGTTTTTGTAGGTATTGTGGAAGATTGCGAGTCGTAGAAATTTAGTTTTGTATTCTCGTCAAATTTGATGAAAGCGTACCCACGTCCAAGTTCCCTTTGTCCAAATAAGTTATGATAAAATAAAATAGAGATAATTAAGAAAGCGTGTTTCATTATTTTAATGCTGCACAACATGAGAGTAATGCTATTACCCGCATTAAGTTGTTACGCATTTTAAAGCTTTTGTTCCCACTAAAAGTCACCTGAAAAGTGATTCTTATTTCATTAGTTGAAGCCTCTTAATGGGGGTAAGTTGCGTATTATTTTGATTTCTTTAATGTCCCAATCTTCTGCCAATTTTGATCAACATTATAAGTCACGGCAATATAGATCTTATCGTCAGCAATATTTGAATTCATTGCTGTTGCATTGCCCATTTGAGCGATAATCTGGTCTGGGGTCAGCTTATACATCGAACCATTAGCAGCATCAATGATTATCCCAATTAGCCCCCCAAAAATAATGTTGCCAAGAAACCATCCGTCCATTTCTCGTTTAATTTTGATTTCATATGGATAAAAACCTTCTAACTCAATTTTCACTGCATATTCCTTTTTGTCCTTATTTTCTCCTTTTAAACGCCCTTTACGTCTAAGGTCAACAGATTTCGGAGTTACTCCGTAGTCTTGTCCGTCAATAGTAATTTTTGCTCCAGATGGTTGACTGGAGAAATCAACAGATTGGGTAGGCCCATGAATAATCGATGCGCAGCCTGTTACTAGTCCAACGACTGTAAGGATGATTAATGAATGTGTGAATCGTTTTTTCATATTAGTCTCTTAAATAGGATGAAGTTAATAACCACATAATTCATGATAAATTTAAGAATTTGGTGGAAATACCCATCAGTTATACCCTATTTGTAAAAATAATATTATTTAAAACGAGTCTACAGCACCCCCTGCATGATATTCCCTACCACCAGCCCGAGGTAATTTCCCACGGCATAGCCCAGTAGGCCTACAGCTATCCCAGGTAGGATTTTGTCGGTGTAGCCTCTGGCACTGGCCAGCGCCAATGCACTGGAAGAACCGCCCACGTTGGCTTGAGAAGCCACCGCCAATGTGCCGGCATCGATTTTCATCAGATAACCAACTCCAAAAAGGAAAATGCCGTGTAAGGCTATGGTGCCCATGGCAAAATAAAACACAGCTGGCCCTACGGCAATGATATTGGCTACTACGGATTTGGCTCCGTTGCTGGCCAGGAACAATAGCAGCAGGTAATTGCCCAGCATAGCTCCACCGGATATGTTTTTGATATAGGGAATCTGTGCTGCAAGTAATACTAATGTAGTAAGCCATAGTATCTCTGGTAAAAAGGGAAACTGTTTTCCCAATGCTTCCGAAATCCAAATGGTGCCAAAGACTACAGTCACCAACACGGCCATGTGCGCTATTTTCATGGAGCCATCGCTTCGGTAGAGGGATTGTTCAATGGTATAGGTATTGTCTTTTGGAAGTTCTTCCAATGTTTCGGTTGCATCTGTTTTTCGCGTAAGCAGAATAGGAGCAGCCAAACAAACCACCAGCCAAATGGCCGTGATAATAACATCGGCTGCAATACCAGCGGTGAATAAATCTGAATTGGTATCGAATGCTCTGCCGAGAGCAGCAAAGTTCATTCCTCCACCCACGTAGGTGCCTGTAAATTGTCCAGCCAGTTTGTACGCTTCGCTGCCAATGGAATCTGCTAGTATAAAGCTCATGGTCATGGCACCTAAGGCCGAGCCTACAGCGCCTAACAAAAATGCTTTTACCATGGTAGGTCCTGCCTTCTTAATGGAGCGGATATCAACACTTAATAAAATCAGTACAATGGATGCGCTTACCCCTTGAGTCATAAGGAAGTCGTAGGCAGCGGAGTCGCCCGGTAAAAAACCAGAGTTGGACAACGCAATACCGATAAGGATGGCGATAGCACCTGCTCCCAGTTTTTTAAAAGTCTTATAACGTTTCTCCAGCCACAGCGAAATGATCACTGCAAAGGCCAACACAAAGAAAACAGCAACCGTATTTGTAACCATAGGGCGTAGGATCGGAGTGTGTAAAAGGATAAATTGATAAAATTTATGTAGGAATCAAAGGATAGGTACAAATAGTGGTATGGACGTCATTCAGCATTTAAAGAATAAGATCAATGACCTCAACCTATGGTCTAAAGAAGTGGTATTGAAGAGAAATGAATTTCTCATACAGCCAGGGACAATTGAAAGGCATATCTATTTTATTGAAGAAGGTACTATCAGGGCTTATATTGAAGACGAAGGCGAGGAGCAGGTCATTCGTTTCGCTTACCCTAATTCCATTTTCACGGCACTCGATTCTTTTTTGTCAGGTAAGCCCACGAGCCTTTATCTGCAGGCCATAAAGCAATGTAGGTTGAGAGGTGTGGAGAAGAATGCCTTTAATGAACTGATGCAATCCACTGAAGAAAATACTCAACTTTATATGTTGATGTTACAAGAGTTTGTTGTACAGCAAATGGAACGCGAAGTAGACATACTTACTTCATCTCCAGTAGAACGATACAAACGGGTATTGGAAAGAAGCCCCCATTTGTTTCAGGAGATACCCAGTAAGTACATTGCATCTTATCTAAGAATGAAGCCAGAAACGCTGAGTAGGTTGAAAAAATCTTGATTTCAATCAATGCAAATACCATCAGGCACCTTCAAATTTGTATAAAAAAACAATGATGCACCGCACTGATCTAATCAATGACCTTAAGTCCCGCACAGAGGAGATAATCAAGGGAACAGCCAAATTCAATGCATTGTCAATGGAGGAGCTAAATCATCGTAATGCACCCGGCAGTTGGAGCATTTTAGAGTGTTTGGAGCATTTGAACCGCTATGGGGACTTCTATTTACCTGAAATTGATAATCGACTAGATACAGCACAACTTTCTAAAAATGAGGTGTTTAACAGTGGTTGGTTGGGTAATTACTTTGCTTTGAGTATGCTTCCGGGTGAGAATGGGAAGTTGAACAAAATGAAAACTTTCAAGTCGATGAATCCGGTGCATACCCGCTTAGGCGTGGATGTAATTACCAAATTTTTAGATCAACAAAAGCAGATGTTAGAGCTGCTCACCAGAGCACAACGTGTGGATTTGAGTAAGGTGAAGACGAGTATCAGTATTAGCAAATGGATCAAACTGAGATTGGGGGATACAATGCGTGTGGTGGTCTATCACAACCAAAGGCATATGAAGCAAGCGGGAAGGGTTTTGGCTGCAATAAATGTTACAGAGAATATTTGATAGGTAGTTTGCAGAGGGGTTTAATAATTGGCACTTTGGTGGCTAACTGTATTAAATTCTATTTGTGATGAAAAAAATTCTATTAGGTAGCCTTATTCTTGTTGGATTTATTTCGATTTCATTGGCTCAGAAAACGGGTGATCTTCGTATCGGTGCTGGTCTGATCTATGGCACTGAACTAGAAGAGGCGGGTATCAATATTAATGCTGAATACTTATTGACTGAAAAAATAAGCTTGGCGCCAAGCTACTCTATTTTTTTTGTGCCTGATCCGGTGAGTTATAATGTGCTCAATATTGACGGAAGGTATTATTTTCTGTCCGGTTCATCTCAGGTTTATGGCTTACTAGGGTTTGCAAATGCTACTTCAACAATTGATTTTTTTGGATCTAAGATTAGGGCCAGGGATTCAGGACTTAATATAGGAGGTGGCGCACTATTCCCTTTGAATGATACTTTTGGTATTAATGCACAGATGAAGTATTCAACACCTGGTGATGGGCAGTTGGTGCTACAAGGAGGAATTGTTTATACCATCAAGACCAAGTAATCAATAAACACTCTTTGGAAAAGAGTTTTTTTGGTGACGACATAACTATTTCAATCTTTTTGGCGTTATTGATACTGATAGTTGTCGCTATCGGCATTTTGTTTAACGTTCTGATTTTACAAGAGCAACAACATCATGCTTATGTTTCACTAAAAGAAAGGAGGTACTATGTCTAGTCCCATGAAAAATTTATCAAATTTTGTTACACTAAATTTCACAGGTGTGGAGAGTTGAGCAGTTGATTAGTACCTCGTGACAATTTAGTGTATTTGATAAAATTGAATGAGGATTTCGACCGGTGAATGTTGTTAAAGCATTCGCTCCTGAAAGGGTTGATAACTGACTGTGAAGCCAGTTCGTCAAGGTCTTATAAGTACCCGGCCATCTTCGATGGTCGGGTATTTTTTTTCTCGCTTCTCTGAGCGATAGCGAAGAGTCTATAGTACAAATTATAGATTCTTCGGTCGTTCCTCCCTCAGAAAAGCGTTCTATTCAGGTTGATGCATAATCGGGTTGGGTCAGTCCTTAAACCGTGTTGCGCCTCTGTGAGCGATAGCGAAGAGTCTACAATACAATTATAGATTCTTCGGTCGTTCCTCCCTCAGAAAAGCGTTCTATTCAGGTTGATGCATAATCGATTGGGTCAGTTCTTAAACCGCGCTGCGCCTCTCTGAGCCAGCCTGCGCGTAGCCGCTTCGGCAAAGGCAGGCGTAGCCGAAGAGTCTCTAATTTGCAATTCACCATTCCATACCTCATCAGATAAGTCAGACCAAGTTGGATTGGTTGATTCAATTAATTCCTCCTTCCACTTACGGGTTTTTCCCTTTATATACCGTTCACGCTCGATTGCCTCTTCAATATTGTGGAAATTCTCATAATAGATTAGCATGTTCAAATTATACCTTGCACTGAAACTTGCCGGATTATACTTCTCCTTGTGCTCTATTAATCGGGCTTGTAAGTTTGCAGTCGAACCTGTGTAAATCGTTGTTCGGCTTTTGTTGGTGATTATATAGACGCTGCCTCCTCTAATCATTATTGTTTTGTTTCAAGGCTAATTAAAAGTAGCTAATAATTTGAGTTGATTCATATACTTGTTGAGATTCTTCGGTCGTACCTCCCTCAGAAAAACGTGTTCTTTTGAGGTGTGCCTCAAATGGACTAACTAATCTTCAAACCAGTGTTCACGCTTCTCTGAGCGATAGCGAAGAGTCTTTATATGACAACCTGAGATTCTTCGCTGGTGCCTCCCTCAGAAAGGCGATAAGCGAAAAGGTATCTCAATTGGCTCACTAATCTTTCAAACTAGTTACCGCCTCTCTGAGCGGTAGCGAAGAGTCTCAAAAAATAATGATTGATATTCTTCGGTAGGTCCTCCTCAGAAAGACGATTACTTAAGAAGGTAGGGTGAGATTCTTCGGTCGTGCCTCCCTCAGAAAGGCGGCAATAATTAATTAGAGTTAAGAATTTTATAAAATACTAATGTGATAAACATCAGACTCATTCCTTCTGATGTTTCTGATTTCAAAGCCACCCGGCTGCGGAATCTCTTCCACCAGATCGAACTGCGTACAGGTTTTAGGTAGCGATCCAAACACGAGCAGGAAGTTATGGGTAGCTCCTTTGGGCACCAGTAACCACTGTGGTGCTATGGTTATGTTTTCAGCATGTAAGAGTTGCGGTTTTGCGCTGGAGTGATGATCAATCAAAAAAGTAGATTTCCATATCCTTACCAATAAGTCATCCCCTTGGTTGGCACATTTGCAATGCACATAAACGCATCCTTCCTCCAGTGTTCGTGGATCAATGCCCGCCAAAATCTCGGTATCTACTTCCGGCTTTACCTTTACAGGTGGCTCTTTTATTGGATGCTTGCTGTTATCCATTCAAGCTTTACATTGGTTTAGACTTTCTTGGGAGGCAAGTCGAATGCTTTGGCCTCGTGATCAAGATTCCCCTTATGTGAACCATCGCAAAACGGCTTGTTGCTAGACTTTCCACATCGGCATAAGCCAAGAACAGTTCTGCCTTGAAGTCCATAATTGTTTCCCTGCATATCTACGATCTCAAAATCACCCTCAACCTTCAAAGAGCCATTGCTGTTTACTGTTATCTTAGTTGCCATCTTTATGTTTTATTGGTTTAATTATTAAACAAGGTACTATCTATTCCTGGAATAACCTTCATCGCATTTTTGTAATACATTTTTTCCAGTACGCTATCGGGTAAATTAAGCCCATACATTTTCCAGTGTGCGTGTCGCTTTCGGTAATAATCGAAGTATTCATCATTGGTTTCCAGCACTCTAAAATAGGTGTAGTACTCTTCTTTTTTGTAGGTATCCTTTCCCATCATGATGCGATCCTGGTATTTGATCAGCCATTCTCTGGCAGTGCGTGGTTGCCTTCCCAATTCCGCAATCACAGCACCTATTTCTGCATACATGTTGGGTAATTCGTCCATCAATACACCGAGTTGTTCAAGGTCGTTGCCATACCATCCAAGGTGTGCATTGATAAATTTAGTGTTGGGATGTTTGCGGAACACATTGTGTTGTTCGTTCATCACTTCCTCGAAGGAGGGATTCTTTGCTGGATCCTTATAGCGACTTGGGTATTGTTTTAATTCCAGCCATCGCTCATTGTATTTGTCCTTTGGATTCCAAAATGCATTGGGTTCACCAGTGTGAATCAAAACGGGGATACCAAGTTCACCACACTTCGCCCAGATAGGATCAAGGCGCGGATCATCTACTGCAATTCTATTGCCTTCATTGTCCGATTCCGTCAACCCTAGATTTTTATAAACCTTAAGTCCGTTAATGCCGAGTTTTTTAGCATCCTCCATCAACTTTAGTGTATTCTCTGGCCACCCATCATCGTCCAGTTCTTCAAAATCGATATTCAGGAAAACAATAAATCTATTGCTATACTTTTCGTTGACATTATCCAGCGTCCACTCCAGGTATTTGCCTCTAAAGCCACTGAGGTTTACCATTACCTTCATGTTCAGTTCATCCATTTCTGCTACCAACTTATCCAGGTTTTGGATAGGCATGGTGAACTGATGGTTGTGAACATCGATAAAAGGAAATTTTGCTTTAGTGGGTTTGTTCTCAGGTACTTTTAATGTAGAGATAGGGGAGTACTCTTCCACATCCATTACATTCATTCTGTACTGAATCTTACCTATGAGCCAATAGGTAAGTCCTAAAAAAATAAGAAACAGTGGAAAAGCAATCCACCATTTCTTTTTAATAAAATTTAGCACTGATTACTTAACAGTTATAGGAACAACAACTAAAGTTTTATCCCAGGCCAGGTTCATTTTAGCGCCAGTTGAATCAGATGCAAAACTGATTGTTAATTGCTCAACTTCAGGCTGATCATTTTGAGCAGGTGCTTGAACCTTTGCGACATCTAATTCACTGTCAGGTTCAAAAAAACCAAAAGTCCCGAGTTCGCTGTTTAAGGAAACCTCCCACGCATTGGCTCCTGGTACGGCATACATTCTATAACTTCCAGCTGCCACAGGCTTACCACCAAAGTTTACATCTTTATTAAATGTAATTTCAGTGGATGCGTTGGCGCCTAATCTCCAATACTCTCCGAAAGGTTGTAACGCACCTTCACTCTCCTCACCAAAAATTACTCTTCCTTTTTTGTAAGGTCTACTGTAGTCTACCTTCATATTTAAGTCTTCGTAGCTACCTTCAGCAGTGGCCAGAGGACTTGCCGGCTCGGCAATAAAAAGTCCGTACAAGCTCCAGCCAACAAATACTATAATTACTGCGCCTATACCCAGAAATATTTTCTTTTTCATCTTAGTTGGTTTTTGTTATTTGGTTGATTTGCAAGGTACGTACATTATGAGACAATTACCGATAATCATCATTTCTATGGCAATTTGACTGTAGTTGATTACATTCGGATACCTTAAACTTATACTGAGATGAAACAATCAATTTCAAAGTTCTTTCTTTTTGGCTTACTGTTTTTAATTGGAAATTATTGGGCCAGTGCTCAACAATTTGAATTGGAGGATATTAAGACTTATCCATTTCCAACTGAGCTCACCATTGCCGGAAATAAAATCGCTTGGGCATTTGATGAACAAGGAAAGCGAAACATTTATGTAGCGGAAACTCCTGACTTTAATGCTAGAAAACTTACCAACTATACCCAGGATGATGGACAAGAGTTAACAGGAGTTTCTATTTCTGCGGATGGTAAATATGTAGTATATGTGCGTGGCGGAGATCATGGATCTAACTGGGGTGATCTCGAACCGGTCAATCCCTCTTTTACTCCTGTCCCAAATAAGGTCAGTGTTTGGGTAATCCCGTTTGCGGGTGGTGAACCTAAACTATATGGTGAAGGGGATGCTCCTGTTATTTCACCTAATAGTGATAAAGTTGTTTACCTGGTAAAAGGACAAGTTTGGGTGGTGCCTACTGACGGAAGTAGCGCAGCAAAAAATCTTTTTACTACAAGAGGATCAGTAGGATCACTGCAGTGGTCAGCGGATGGGAATCAGTTGGCATTTGTGGCTGACCGAGCCGATCATGAATTGGTAGGCGTATATAATTTTACTAAAAACTCAATAAGTTGGATTGCGCCTTCTTTTTCAAAAGACAGTTCACCACGGTGGTCACCTGACGGCAAGCAGATTGCTTTTGTGCGTACACCCGGAGAGGGTGGTGTTCCAAAGTCACTTCTCGAGCGACACCACAGACCCTGGTCGATTATGGTTGGTGATGTGACATCTGGTACAGCAAAACGAATTTGGGAATCTCCTAAAACATTGGCTGGATCCAGACCAACTACCCACGGGGGTACTAACCTTCATTGGGGAGCAGGTAACCGTATTGCCTTTTTGGCTTACCATGATGGCTGGCCTCATTTGTATTCTATGCCTTCAACAGGAGGAGCGCCAATGCAATTGACCAAAGGTAATTTTATGAATGAATACGTCAGTATGAGTTCTGATGGAAAATGGTTGTTGGCCAGTGCCAATACCGGAACTGATAAACTGGATATCGATAGAAGGCATATCATCAGAGTACCAATCGATAAGGCAGACATGAAAGTGCTCACACCGGGAGAAGGATTAGAGTGGGCTCCTCAACTAACGGGCGATGGTTCTCATTTAGTCTACATTAGTGCAACAGCACAACGCCCTCCACTACCTGCTTATATGAAAATGGAGAAGGGTACACCTCAATTAATAGGAGAGAAAAACATTCCCACTAATTTTCCTAAAGACAAACTTATCATTCCCAAGCAAATCACTTTTCAATCGCCTGACGGGTTTACCATTTATGGCCAGCTGTTTGAACCAAAAGGTGGGGCTGCAAAAAAACCAGCATTGATATATGTGCATGGCGGTCCACCTAGACAAATGCTATTGGGGTGGCATTATTCTGATTACTATTCTAATTCCTATTCCATCAATCAGTATTTAGCTAACCTTGGATTTGTCGTGATCACCGTTAATTACAGATTAGGTATTGGTTATGGCTATGAATTCCATCAGCCAGAAAGAGCAGGTACTGCTGGTGCTTCGGAGTATATTGATATTAAAGCTGCTGGTGAATGGTTGGCTAAGCAACCCTATGTGGATCCCGCAAGAATAGGAATTTATGGAGGATCGTACGGTGGATACCTTACTGCGATGGCATTAGGAAGAGACTCGAAATTGTTTGCTGCCGGTGTGGATATTCATGGTGTGCATGACCGCACAGCCAGACGAACACAAAATATGTTAATGCCTGATCAATATGAGCGAGCCCCAGATGCAGAAAAAGCATTAAAGGTAGCGTGGGAATCTTCTCCTGTTTCATCGGTACCCACCTGGGAGAGTCCGGTTTTAATTATCCATGCTGATGATGATCGCAATGTACGTGTTTCAGAAAGTACAGACCTCGTACAGCGCCTGCAAGAAAAGGGAGTGCCTATGGAAACCATGATGATTGTAGACGACACCCATCACTGGATGAAGTGGTCTAATGCTGTGAAAGTCGGTAATGCTACGGCAGACTTTTTCCAGAGACAATTCATGAAGAAATAGATATGAGGTTACTGGTTTTTATTTTCTTAGTGAGTTTAATGTTAGGATGTAAGAAGCAAGTACCTAAAAAAGAACCAGCTGCGATTTCCATGGATGAGATATCCATCAGGTATGCACGTGACATTAACAATAAAGCCATTGCCGAACGGGATACCCTAACCATTGGTGACGCCTGGATGGACAATGTGTTGGTGATTAGTTCCGCAAATACTCAGATCAATGGAAAGGAGGCATTGAAAAAAGTATTTCTGGATCAATTTAATTCAAGTGCTGATGCCATTTATGTGCGTACTCCTGTAAAAATAGAAATGATGAAACAATGGAGAATGGCATCGGAGATAGGAACGTGGGAGGGAAGCTGGACAGCGCCTGATGGCAAGATTGAAATTGGTGGATCGTATTATGCCAAGTGGCACAAAGTGGGAGACAAATGGTTGATCAGAACAGAGGTATATACTCCTACACATTGTGCTGGTGGCGTTTATTGTAATTCATTACCGGGATAATTATGAAGGAAGAATCTCATTGGAATAAGATCGCGGATAATTATGATGATGAGGTATTAAATGCTTTCGAATCGGATAAAGAAAGGAAACTGGCTCGCTATTTTAAGAAGTACAAAAACCTAAAACACAAAGCCATTGATTTTGGCTGTGGCATTGGGAATGGATTTCACTACTTGTCGCCTAATTTTAAGACGGTGCTGGCATTGGATATTTCTCAAAAATGCATTGATATCGCCAAAGAGAAACCATTTGATAATATCCAATTCAAAAAGAAGGACTTAACCAAGCGTAATCTCAAATTAACGCCTGCTGATTTTGTGCTGTGTAGTAACGTTGCCATTTTTTCTGAAGTTGAGAAAAACTATGATATCTTAAACAACGTAGCTATGGCCTTGAAGAAGGGTGGTAATGCTTTGTTTGTAGTGCCCTCTTTAGAGTCTTCTCTGTTTTATGGCTGGAGGCTAATGGATTGGTACAGGAGAGATGGTGTGGAGCCGGAAGAAATTCCAAAATCGGAATTCAATTATGTAAGGCAAGACATCAGGGATACTTTACAGGGGATTATTGATATCGATGGACGGCCTACCAAGCACTATTCTCATTCAGAGCTTCAGGTTATTTTTTCTGAGGCAGGGTTGGAGGTAACCGAGATAGAAAGACTAGAGTACGATTGGAAAACTGAATTTAAAGAACCACCCAAATGGATGAAAGACCCCTATCCCTGGGATTGGTTGATAGCGTGCAGAAAGCCATAATTATTGACCTTCCTCAACTGTTTTCTTAATCATCACTAGTACTGGGTTCCAGCCATCACCATTGTTATACACGTCCTGATATCTCTTTTGCCCATCAGCGGCATTCTCAAAGCCATCCTGTGTCACCGTCAATGTGGTTTGATTGTTTTGCTCGGACAATTGGTAGTTTACTCTTAAGTGGTTTTCTGGAATGAGTTCCATGCCTGCGTTGGGGTCAATCACACTATAACTGAGTTCATGCATAGGATCAATAGCCAGTACATAACCTGATACTGGAATAATTTCTTTTCCTTCATGCAGCATTTTCCAAACTACAGCGTCACCTACTTTCCAGTTTGATACCGCTCTGCAGCCGAACATATACTGTTTTGTTTTTTCTGGATTAATGAGAGCATCCCAAACACTAGCTATAGGAGCGTTGATTGTTATTGTGTTTTCTACCTTCAGTGACATAGCTGCGTTAAATGATTGCGTTTTTCATTACTGCTGCAAAATAATGAACTCAGTTCTCCGGTTCAGTCTTCGCCCTTCTTGTGAATCGTTGGGAGATACCGGGCGGGATTCCCCGTAACCCACTGCCCGTATTCTATCTCCATCTACCCCAAGGCGTTCTAAGTAACCCTTTATGGCATCGGCCCTGCGCTGACTTAGTATTTGGTTATACTCTTCTGGCCCCATAGCATCTGTGTGCCCACCGATTTCTACACGCATGTTAGGCGCATTCGCCATCATAGCTATAAAATCCTGAATGCCATTGAATGATAAGGGTTCATCACTATCGTGTGCAAAATAGATATCAATTAACGTAGGCACATTAACAGCAAGCTTCTGCATACGAATGGTATCCTTAAATGTCATCACCGTAGAGGAGATGCCACCCAGGTATAATGAAGCTGTTTGCGGAGCATAGCCAATGCTGTTGATCTCCAATTTATAAACTTGAGGTGTGTTGGCATTTGTTTTCACAGTAGCGTCATAGACCCCTTTTGTATTGCTGGTCAGGTCTTGTCTCGAACCGTCTTTGCTTCTTAAAAATACTTGCGCATTCAAAGTTTCATAGTTCAATGCATCTTGTATCACCAAGGAAATAAGCGCTTCGCTGACCGTATTGGTTGGCACATGCTGTGCAACGGGCACCTTTTCTACAGATGAATTTTCCGCGAAAAGATCTGAATATTTTTCCTGATGTAAATCAACGGGTTGCCATTTTCTCATATCTACTTTATAAATATCCTGCTCACCCACATTCTCTTTTCTTACAGATGAAATATAAGCATGGGTCTCCTCTGCGTTAAGTACAAAATAGATATCGTTTTCAGGTGAATTGATGGGATAACCTAAGTTGACGGGTTGACTCCAGGTGCCATTTATAGTATCTAAAGCAGTTCTGTACAAATCCATATCTCCCATACCAGCGTGCCCGTTAGAACTGAAAAACAAATGTTTACCGCTAGCAGTGATAAACACTCCGTCTTCATCCATTTCTGTATTGACAAGAGGGCCCAGGTTTTGAATGTCGCCCCACCTGTTGCCTTTGCCTAACTTCGCTCTGTATATATCTGTTCCTCCGTAACCTCCAGGTCGTGTGCTGGTGAAGTACACCGTTTTATTATCGGCAGTCAGGGAGGCCGAGTTTTCCAGGTATTCGGAGTTAAGTCCCTCCATATTTTTAGGTGAAGACCATTCGAATTCACCACTCGTATTTTTACTGGAGACAAACAAATCACCTCCATTGCTGTCATGGTAAAGGATCATTTCTTGCCCATCAGGAGATATGGCCACACTTGAATTATGATAATTGGTATTTAATGGGCCCCTCATATTTTTGGAGGCTTGCCATGCTCCATCTACAAACTCGGAGTAAAAAATATCCTCATAGTAAACTAGATCAGCGGCAACGGTTGTATTTAAATTACCATCCGGTCTGCGAGACGTAAAGACCATCAACGATTCGCTGGAATTAATTGTAGGAGCGTAGTCCGGATATTCTGAATTCACATTTTCACTCAGGTGCGTAATTTCTACATCCACAGGGTTCTCAACGTAGATGACGGCATTTCGGCATTCAAAGATTCTTCGGTTGACCTCATTAATTTTATTTGACTTCTCCAGATTGAGGGAGCGCGCCAGTATTCTGTTGTAGCGATCATAAAATAGAATAGCGCTGTCGAACTTCAAATTATGGTGGTAGCCCTGACCCAGAAAGTATAAAAGGTCCTCATCTACATCAGGATCAAGTTCCCATGCTCTTCTAAAATATTGCAGCGATTTCTCTTTGTTCACTGTTAGCATGATCGATTGGCCCGCCATGAATTGCGCTTTAGCGCTCACAGGGTTCATTTGGGTGGACAGCACAAAGAGTTCTTTTGCCTGAGCCCGATGTGTATAATCGAATACTTCCATACCCATATTATAGTACTCTTCAGAAAGCGCCAATGAGTCAGTCTGCGCATGGGTATAAATACCACAAAAGAATAGGATTGAGAATCCGAAAAAATGCTTTGTAAAAGCCGCCATAGAACTAATTTTTCCCAAATTTAGCAGAATATCGCATTTGTGGGTGCCTTCCTGAGGAGAAGCTCCCACATTCGGCCAGGTCGTGTTTTAATGACCTTATTCCATATTTAATAACTATTAGCCATATGTCGGCTGTTCAACAGGATATGCGTCCAGTCTGACTTATTTTTGAGTACCAACATGAATAAAGGAGAATACATACATAGGGATATCAACTGGTGTGATTTCAATGCCCGCGTGCTGGCAGAGGCCAGAGATGCGAGTGTTCCATTGCTGGATCGGATTAAGTTTCTGGCTATTTTTTCGTCTAATCTTGATGAGTTTTTCCGGGTGAAAGTAGCAGCATTGCGAAAGTTGCAAGCCCTAAAAAAGGTAAAGGCGAACAAATGGCTGGGTTATAATCCCGATGAGGTATTGAAGGAGATTTATAGTAAGGTAGCTGTTCAGCAGGATGAGTTTGGCAGGATATGGCACAAGCAGATTATCCCAAAGCTAAGCCAGCACAAGATCAAGATGTACCAAAGCGCAACCATCATTCCTGAGCATTTGACTGAGGTCAAAAATTATTTCAGGGTGAATGTGCAAGGTTACCTCAACCCGATTGTTGCTGTAAGCCACAAGAAAGTGACATTGAGGAACAGGGGTATTTACCTGGTGGTGCCACTTAAAAAGGAAGGCAAGGTGACTTTGGGTTTTGTCAATATTCCCAGCAATGAACTGAGTAGGTTCCTTAGGTTGAGTAGGGTAAAAGGAGTTGACTATGTAATCAGTTTGGATGATATTATTCGTAGCAATCTTTCCTTACTGTTCAGTGAATATGAGGCGCTGGGTAAAGCGTATAGCATTAAGCTAAATAGGGACGAGGACTATGAGATAGAAGATGAGTTTTCTGGCAACCTGGTAGAAAAGATCACGGATAAAATCAGCAAAAGAATGGAGGGAGATCCTGTTCGGTTTCTGTATGATAATAAAATGCCTGATGACGTTTTAAAGAAGATACTTTCTTGTTGCAACGTGCCGGCCTCGGGAATTATTTCAGGGGGCAGGTATCATAACCTCAATGACTATTTTCAGTTAGCTGAGTTATTGAGTTTCAAACTAAAAGGCCAATCACTTCCGCAAATTCAGCACAAGGAACTAGAACAAGCTGATTCTGTTTTAAAAGCGAGTGAAGAAAAGGACCGTTTGCTGCACTTTCCCTATCACCGTTATGATGATGTACTTCGTTTTTTTAATGAAGCTGCGGTAGACCCATCAGTAACGGAAATAAAAGTGACGCTGTATCGGATCTCTAAGAAATCTCAAATTGCCCAGGCATTGATAAGCGCAGCGAAAAATGGTAAAAAGGTAACGGTGTTTGTAGAAGTGAAGGCGCGTTATGATGAGCTAAATAACCTTCAGTGGGCAAAGGAAATGGCTAAAGCGGGTATAACGATTATTTACAGCTTGCCTGGTTTAAAAGTGCACGCCAAAGTGGCACTGGTAGTGAAAAGAGATAGTAATGGAAAGAAGAGACGCTACGCATATTTGGCAACAGGCAACTTCAATGAAAAGACAGCTTTACTTTATGGTGATCACGGCTTGCTGACTACCCGGAAGGAGATAACCAGAGAATTGGACCGGCTGTTTAAATTTCTTAAAACAGGTTCCAAATCCATTCAATTTGACCATCTACTGGTTGCAGGTTTCAATATGAAGAAAAAGCTCATTGAGCATATCGACCGCGAGATTGAGCTTGCAAAAAAAGGAGCGAGATCTTTTATAACAGTAAAAATAAATGGATTGGATGAACGGGAGATGATTGATAAGTTATATGAAGCATCTCAAGCTGGCGTAAATATACAAATGATAGTGCGGGCAGGTTGCTCATTGGTGCCTGGAGTAAAGGGGCTAAGTGAGAATATCACTGCCCATCGCTTAGTTGATATGTACCTCGAACATGCACGGATCTATTGGTTTGGCAATGATGGTAGTGAAGTAATGTATTTGTCCAGCGCTGACTGGATGAATAGAAATCTCAACAGAAGAATTGAGGTGGGGTTTCCGTTGGAGGATAAATCATTACAAGAAGAGATTAAGAAGATTTTGCAGTTTCAGTTGACCGACAATGTGAAACTTAATTCCATTTCGAAGAAACCGGTCAAGTCAAGAAGCACAGAAAAAATACGTGCTCAGTTTGCCATCCATGATTGGGTGCAACACAAAGAATTGAATAAAGTAAAGAACTAACTTTAACAAAATGAAAAGAGTAAAGGCAAAATTTAAGAATAAGGAGGGGCAGGAGTTAGCGGCTAGAATGGAATTACCTGCCAATGGTCATCCTCATAGCTATGCCATATTTGCACACTGTTTCACTTGCAACAAGAACCTCAATGCTATCAGGAATGTGGTAAACAATATGACTGAAGCTGGCTTTGGTGTTTTAAGTTTTGACTTTACTGGTCTGGGAGAAAGTGATGGAGATTTTGCGGACACCAATTTTTCTTCTAATGTAGAGGACATCGTTGCTGCCGCTGACTTTTTGAATAGTGAATACAATGCACCTTCTCTGTTGATTGGCCATTCATTGGGTGGAGCGGCTGTGTTATTTGCTGCTGACAAGATTAAGAGCATCAAAGCCATAGCAACAATAGGAGCGCCCTCTAATCCGGAGCATGTGCAGCATTTGATCCAATCCAATGTAGAAGAGATAGAGAAGAACGGTGCGGCTGAAGTTAATATTGGAGGAAGGAGCTTTAAAATAAAAAAGCAGTTTGTTGACGATCTCAAGAAGCACACTCTGCCTGAAGTGTTGAAGACCTTGCGCAAGTCTTTATTGATCATGCATTCACCTCAGGATGCCACTGTGGGAATTGAAAATGCCGCAGAGATTTATACTGTAGCCCATCACCCTAAAAGTTTTATCTCTTTAGATGGGGCAGATCACCTGATGACTAACAAAGCAGATTCGCAGTATGTAGGAAAGGTGATCGCTTCCTGGGCGGAAAGATATTTGCATATTGATAATGAGGAATCACTTCAGAGTGAGGCACAAACGGTGGTAAGCATCAAAGACAAAACGAATAAGTTCTTAACACAAATTCAAACGGGTAAACATGCTCTTCTTGCTGATGAACCTACCGATGTAGGAGGAGAAGACTTGGGGCCATCCCCTTATCAGTTGCTTACTTCTGCTTTGGGTGCCTGCACTGCCATGACCATGCGCATGTATGCGGATCGAAAAGGTTGGGAGATAGAAGAAATTAAAGTACACCTTAATCACGACAAGCGATACAGTGATGATTGTGCCGACTGTGAAAAGTCGACCAGCAAGATCGATCACTTTGAACGAATTATCGAGGTAGACAGTCAGTTGGATGAGAAACAATTACAGCGACTATTAGAGATCGCTAATAAGTGCCCTGTTCACCGCACCTTGGAGGGGGAGGTAAAGGTGATTACATCACTGAAGGAAGCATGAAGCATATTTATTATTGTGAATAGCCTTTATGTAGGGCAATTGACTTCGGCATTACTCAATGCGAAATTAAATGCAATAGGTTAACGCATTAGAAAGATACCTGTTATTTGTTTAGTTATCCCTTAATGTCTCTGCTGGATTAATAGTGACTGCCTTAAACAAATGATAGCTAATGGTAACTATTGTTATAATTAGGATTGCTCCTAAAGTTATAGCAAAGAACCATGGTGAAATCTCAATATGGTAAGCGAAGTTGCTTAGCCAAAGATTCATGACGTACCAGACCAGCGGCCAGGATAACAAAGTGGCAATAACTACTAATAAGAGAAAGTTCTTTCCTGTAAGCAATACTATAGACTGAATGGGCGCTCCCAATACTCTCCTGATACTGATTTGCTTTACCTTTCCAGCTAAAGAAATGGCAGCCAAACTGTACAAACCCAGACAAGCAATGCCTGTGGCTAAAAGGGTGAAGAACTGTATGACACCTGCGAAAAATGTTTCTTTCTCGTACAGCGACTCAAGGTGGTCGTCAACAAACTGAAATTCGAACGGAACATTAGGGAAAGATTCTTTCCATACTGATTCGATGCTACTTAAAGTTCTGTACATATTTTCACCCTGGAACCTTACTGCTAGTTGCCCAACATGTGTGAAGGGCATCATTATGGCCATCGGTGAAATAACTTGATGCAAAGAATTAAAATGGAAATCCTTAATTACACCGATGATTTCTCTTTCAGTACCTCCAGTGAAGATTACCCGCTTGCCCAATGGTTCGGTGAGCCCAAGTGTTTTTATAGCGGTCTCATTTAAAATAATGGACTCAGTTGAATCATTGCTGAAGTCTTCCGAAAAGTAACGTCCTTCTACAAGCTCTAGCCCGAGGGTTGGTAGAAAGTTGTAATCAGTTTGAAAGTAATTCATTTGAATAGCCTCTTCAGGGTCTTGCCCGGGTAAACGAAGAGGACTACTGCTTAATCCTTCGCCCATAATGTGACTCACCTGGCTGATGGATAAAATATTTGAATTATCTTTTAATTGATTTTGAAGTCCTTCTGTTTTGCCCAACACCTGATCACTGCCGGTGTTGATACAAACAATACCTTCTTTTTGGAACCCGAGACTTTTATTGGAAAAGAATTCAATTTGTTGACCAATAATTAAACTTATAGCGACCAGTCCAGCAGATAATGCAAATTGAAATCCGATGAGAAAGTTTCTCGTATACCCCTCCTTTAATTTGAAGGTTCCTTTAAGTAGTTCCAAAGATGAAATGGAGGAAAGTCGTAAGGCGGGGAAAATACCTGAGACTATTCCAATAAGAATAACAAATGCAACAAGTGCTAGGCAATAGATCAGGAGGGATGCTGGATCCAGAAACAACTTTGAGGCAATTGACTGAGGTAAGAATGTTTGCCCAACCATGACCAATACAATAGCAATCATCAGCGACAACATAGTGTAAAGGACAGACTCCAGAATAAACTGAAGGATAAGTTTGCTCTTGGTAGATCCAAGCACCTTGCGCATAGCAATTTCTTTGAATCTGGACATTGACATGGCAATAGAAAGATTGATATAGTTGAAGGAAGCTATGAGAATAATGAGAAAGCCAACCACTATAAGGCTGTATATGGTGGTATAACTATTCATCCTGAATATATTGTTTGGGTTTCCGATGGAAGAGGATCCAAGGTAAATTTCATTTAGCGGTTGTAAATCAACACTCATTTGTTGCTGTGCGAATCTTTCCTCACTGGCCTTGTAATGGTTGATAATTTTCTTTTCCAATGCCGGGATATCTACACCATTATGCGTTTTCACATAAGTGAGAAAGCCCATCCATGACCAACTTTGTAAATTGGCAAGGTATCCGTCAGGAACAACGTAAGTTTGAAATGAAATCAACATCTCAAAATAGAAGTGAGAATTGTGGGGTACATCTTTCACTACCCCTGTGATCTGCAAGGGGCCTGTTCCATCCATCAACACGATTTTATTGATAGGATCGTCTTCACCAAAATATTTATTGGCAATGCTTTCACTTATCACCACACTATTGGGTTGATTGAGCACTCTTGAACGATTGCCACGAAGTAGTTCAAAATCAAAAATTTTGAAGAAGGAAGAGTCTGCATAAAAAGCGTGATCTTCATAATAGGTGGCAGCACCATGCTGGATTAAAGGTCGGTCAGCATATCTTACCCTTGTTGCCAACTCTACCTCTGGAAAGAGGGAGGTGAGGGCAGGGGCCAGTGCGGGTGGAGCCTGTGGGTAGGTTAATTCTGCCTCGCCCCGTACGAATTTATTTAGTACCCTGTAAATGCGCTGATTGTCGCTGTGAAATTTATCAAAACTGAGTTCTGAAAATACGTAAAGGGAGAGAACTATGATACTGGCTAAACCCAAAGCCAATCCAATCAGGTTAATGTAAGAATGAGGTCTGCTCTTAATGATGTTCCTTACCGCTACTTTCAAAAAGTTCGTAGCTAGATAAGAGCTTTGGCCTGAATGTGAAGAAGCGTCTACACTTTTGGCTTTGTAATACTCTCTGGATAAACCTTCCAGATCTCCAATCTTCTCCTTTGTTACTTTATGGAAAGCTTTTTCTTCTGTGTAGCCTTGATTGACCAGATCATCAATGGCATCGCTGACGTGGCTGAACAGCTCTTCGGTTGTTCCTTGTTCGAAGCCTTCATACTTGCTAAGACTTTTTTTCCATTGTGCTAAAGCTTGTTCTAGATTGAATTGACTCATGGTTATGCTGTTTTCCAGATTTGAACTAAGAAGGAATGCAGTTGCAGCCACTCTGCTTTTTTGTCTTCAAGCACTTCGTGACCGGCTTTTGTGATGTGGTAATACTTTCTCTTCTTTCCACTATCGCCTTCCACCCATCGCGATGCGATGAGTTTATTCTTTTCCATACGTTGCAACACAGGATAAAGCATGGCTTCACTCCATTCCAGTTGACCGTCTGATTTCTCGGCTACTTCCTTGATGAGCTTGTAACCATAGCTCTCTCCTTTGGAGAGAATGGACAGGATAACGGGTACAGTGGAAGCTGCGATGAGCTCTTTGGAGGCCATAGGAATCTTGGTTTATTATACCTAATACGATTAGGTATAATAAAGGTTTGATTTTTCTGTTTTTATTCAGCAATAAATGATGTTAATGCAGGGAATTGGCACTTTTTGCTACTTTTAGGAGTAAGTCAAAATTCAATAGGATGAATAAATGGTTAAATGAAATTGAACTAGAAGGCGATCTGGTGAGACTTGTACCTCTACGGAAGGAACATAGAAATGATCTTGTACTTGCTGCTGCTGATGGAAAGTTATGGCAATGTTGGTATACGTCTGTGCCCTCTGAAAAAACTATTGATAATTATATTGATTGGGTATTGGGTGAGTGGGAGAAGGACAAGGCGCTTCCATTTGTGGTCATTGAAAAAAAGACCAATAAGGTAATAGGGTCAACGCGCTTTTGTAATGCCACTCCTGAGCACCGAAGAGTAGAAATAGGATACACCTGGTATGCTAAAACACATCAGAAAACGGGAGTCAATACAGAATGTAAATACCTTTTACTTACTTATGCTTTTGATACATTAAATTGTATCGCTGTAGAATTTCGTACACATTGGCATAATACGGCATCAAGAAATGCAATAAGCAGACTGGGCGCAAAGCAGGATGGCGTGTTGCGCAATCACCAGATTGATGCTGAAGGAGCACTTAGAGATACGGTTGTCTTTTCAATCCTGCGTGATGAGTGGCAGGTAGTAAAGAAATCTCTTCTCTTTAAAATGAACCACTATCAGTAAGGAAGTCCCTGCTCGCGTTGCGTTTTCAAAGCCTTAAGATACCATTCATATTCATCCAAAAAACGGTTGCTTGATTTGTTGATATAGTCTTCATTAGGTTGGCCATCATCCGTAAACGCCTGACCTACTTTTGGTATAGGTTGCATAGAGGGAATACTTGGCGTACCTAATTCGGCAAGTACTACCCGTAAATGCACCGCTGATCGCACACCACCAAACCTACCAGCTGAATAAGAGACTATGGCGCTGGGTTTAAAAAAGTATTCCTTCTGAAAATGATCCAACATATTTTTTAATGCAGGAGGGATGCCATGGTTGTATTCTCCGGTGACCACCACAAAACCATCCGCTTCCCTTAACTGCGATGCGATCTTCTCCATCATTTCGGGGGCATCGTTATTCTTATATTCCTTGTACATTTTGTCAAGCAAGGGCAGGGGTGATTCCAGTGGGTCAATTAAATGTACTTTGTGGCCTCGGTCTTTCAGTTGCTGTTGAAAGTATTTGGCGGCTTTAATTCCCTGGCGATTGCTGCGTACAGATCCGTAAAGTAGAGCGGTGGTCATCGAAATAGGTTAAATTCGTAATAGTTTACATAAGGTTAAACAAGTATACTTGTAATGAATTCCCCAAATGGCAGATATTTAAACATAAATTATTATGGACTGGATTCAAATTGCAGGTCACACAGGCGCTCTATTGAGCAGTATTACTTTTGTGCCTCAAGTGTACAAGGTGTGGACAAGTAAGAGCGTGAGGGATTTGAGTCTCACTATGATGCTGATTGTATTCACGTCCACCATTATTTGGTTGGTTTATGGGGTAGCCCTCGACCTTTGGCCGGTAATTCTGGCTAACGGATTTATCTGCGTACTCAGTGTGCTGCTGATTTATTTTAAACTGACTTTCAAAGAGCAGAAATAGGACAGTCTCAAAAGCCATAAGATTAACGTTTTTCTGAGCGTAAGCAAGAATCTTTAACTAGAAGCACCTAATAAGGAGATGTTTCGCTTGCGCTCAACAAAACGGGACGCTTTTGAGGCTGCCCTATTTTTTTACCACTCACTTATCCATTAATTCTTAAACAAACTAAAGTTAGCGTCATTCACTGCTTTCTTAAACGCCTCCCAATCGTTGGAGAAGAAGGCATCAACATCGTCCATTATCGGTTTAATGTTTTTCTCCGTTACAGCGAGTGATCTCTTTTGCGTCTCCGTTACCGGGTAAGCCGTGTCTTGCAAAAACCTTCTGGTGTTAGACAATTGCTCACTGACCAGGTTGGGATCATCGCTAAAGCCTTGTATATCTTCTCTTGGATTGATGCGAAGCAGCAGTTTGCCAATGGAAGACTTCACTGAATCAGCATTTTGCTTTAAAGTGGCATTGGAATTCTCTTGCCCTTTTAATTGTGTCAATATCAAGTCCACCGTTTCTTTGGCCTCGTTCAATCGATCAGTCTTTGCGGTGGCTGCTTCCGCAATACTGTTGAACTTGTCAATCAATGCTGCTTTTTCGTTCAGCTCATTTACAGTCATCTGAATATTGGGATCTAATTTCACCTCAACGTTGGTAGAGTCTTTAAATCCATTGTAGGACACCACTACTTTGTAGTTGCCTGGTGTTACGCTTCTACCACCACGCTCTGCTGCATCTGCTTTTGGTTTTTTGGTGTCTGTCATTCGGGTTCCTTTGATGTCCAAATCCCACATGATTCTGTTAAAGCCTTTCTTCGGCTGATGCTTCAATGTTCTGATCAATTTGTTGTAATTGTCGTACACCATCAAAGTAGCTTTTGCTGAATCTTTTTCGTTGGTCACCTTTTTCAAATCTTTCAGGTAATAGGTGATCCATGCACTCGGCTTTTTATTTTCACCTTCATACAACCCATCTCCGGTACTTCGGTATCCATTGGCCTCACCTTGATTGATAATGTAAGCTGTTGGCGTATCAAAGGTCTTGATGTCTTTATCCAATGTGGTATTGTATCCAGTCTTTGCCAACTCACGCAAGGGGCGAATGTCATCCAAAATCCAGATGGCACGGCCAAAAGTACCCAGTACTAGATCTGCATCTCTTTCCTGAATTTGCATGTCCATCGTGGATGCAGTTGGGTACCCGCTGGTCCACTTGGTCCAGGTCTTTGCATCATCTACTGAAATATATAATCCATATTCTGTTCCCAGAAATATAAGGTTAGGCACTACCGGATCTTGCACCACTGAAAGTGCATATCCCCAAACATTTTGGTCGCTGGCTATCCTCGTCCACGATTTTCCCATGTCTTTGGTGCGATACAAGTATGGACTCCAGTCGTTTTGTCTATAGTTGTTGATCACAACAAAGGCTTCGTTTACATTATGAGTGGATGCCCTGATCTGTGCTACCCATGCATTTTTGGGAGCACCTGGCATTTTACTAATCATGTTGGTCCATGTTTGTCCACCATTGGTGGTGAGTTGTACATTACCATCATCAGTGCCAACCCACATCACACCTTTTTGTAACGCGCTTGGCGCAATGGTGAGGATAGTGGTATGGTTTTCTGCGCCACTATTATCTAACGACAAACCACCGGTGGTTGCCTGTTTTTGTTTTTCCGGATCGTTGGTGGTAAGGTCCGTTGATATTTTTTCCCATGTAGCACCGCGGTCGGTAGATTTCATTACATATTGAGTACCCATATAGATGGTGGTTTTGTCTATTGGGTCAATAGAGAGCGCTGCATTCCAGTTGAAGCGCAGTTCTTCACCACTGGCGAGGAAGGGCTTAATACCCTGTCGACTTCCAGTCTTTAAATCAAAACGGGAGATGTTACCTCCTTGTGATAAACTGTATCCGTATCTGTCTTCGCTCATTGGATCTGGTGCTACGTCAAAACCATCGCCACCACCAACGCGATCCCAATGCATGTTGCGTATACCATACCTTCTCCACACCTGACTTGGGCCGCGCCAGCTACCGTTGTCTTGCAACCCACCATATATATTATAAGGCAATTGATTGTCTACATTGATATGATAGAATTGAGCCAAAGGCATGTTCTCTACAAAGCTCCAGGTTTTACCATAGTCGCGGGAGATGACAGCACCACCGTCATTACCACATATTAAGAAGCTGGGGTCTTCAGGATGTACGTACCATGCGTGGTTGTCAACGTGTACCAATCCCGGATCAATCAAACGTTCAAATGTTTTACCACCATCCTGGCTTACATCCACAAAAGTGTGAAGGTTGTATATTCTGTTTTCATTTTTAGGATCAACAAAGATATCGGCATAGTAGAAGGGGCGACCACCAATATTCTTGGTCGACACCAGACTCCAGTTCTCTCCACCATCTTCCGATTTGTATAATCCTGTTTTCTTGGCTTCCACCAAAGCGTATACAATGTTGGGACTGCTCGGTGCAATGGCTAATCCTATTCTACCCAGATCTCCTTTAGGTAATCCGTTGGCTGATGTCTTCTTTTTCCACGTTTCTCCAGCATCGTAAGAGATGTACAATCCTGATCCCGGCCCACCGGAATTGAAGTACCAGGGCCATCTTCTGTGCTCCCACATGGCGGCAACAATTTTATTAGGATTGGAGGGATCCACCACCATATCACCTATACCTGTCTTAGTATCTACAAACAAAGTTTTTCTCCAGGTTTTTCCCCCATCTGTAGTTTTATAAACTCCACGATCTTGTTGCTCGCCCCATGGAGAACCTATGGCGCCAACGTATACAATATTTGAATTATCTGGATGAATAAATACGCGATGAATGTTGCGTGTAGCTTCTAGGCCCATGTGTTGCCACGACTTGCCACCATCAACTGATTTATAAATTCCATTTCCACTGTTCAAACTATTACGAGGATTTCCTTCTCCCGTACCTATCCATATTTCTGCCGGATTGCTTTGATTGATCGCTACTGCACCTACTGAAGCAGCTTTTTCATTTTCGAAGATGGGTTTGAAGCTGGTGCCTCCATTTTCTGATTTCCATAATCCGCCTGATGCGGTTCCCAGGAATATGATGTCGGGGTTGGACTCCACTACTTCAATAGCAGTGACGCGCCCGCTCATACCGGCAGGGCCGATGTTGCGGGGTTTCATGTCTTTGAACAACGACATGTCCAGTTGCTGGGCATATGCTGCTGACGATAGAACGAGGAGGGTGAGAATGGATAATATTCGCATAAGGGTAGAGTTATTGACCAATATGCTAATTAGAGAAATTTGTGCATGAGCACAAGAGAGAATATTCAGGCGGCTAGCTGCGCTTTACCCAAGGCTCGTGCTTATAGGCTTTACCTGCAATTCGGTTCTCCCTTTTCATGGCCACCAGCGACTGGGCTCCTTTTTGCTTTACCCTATAGCCCATGAGGTGTAGAAAGTCACTGGCTAAAAAGCGTGCTATCTTTTGGTTGACCTGAATGGTGGTTTTGCGACTGTCCTTCCAGCTGATGCCGGGTAGATAGGTAAGCCAGCTATCCAGCCTCATCTTTCTTATTACTCGTGACAGCCTAAGAAAGAACAACGGAATTTTCCGAATAAGGAAGTACCCATCGTTGCCTTGTTGCTGATAGAGTGGCATAAAAATAACTCCGTCTTCCACAGCATCTACCCAATCACCGTTGTGAGATGCGATATGCTGACCTTTTATAATGGGTTCGAAGTTGCGAAAACCATTGCACATGGAAAATTGGTCACCCTGACTTAGGTGATGCCGGTAGGTGATTTCATAAAAGTAATTAGAGTGATCAATTGATGTCTTAGAGTTGGCTATCAAACCGGTTAGCTGTAGTGCTTTTGTAATAAATTGTTTGTGGTTTTTTATAGAGTCGAGATCATCATGCTGCCCTGATTCATATCCTAATGAAACGTAGCCCCATTCATTGATGTAACTCAGTAAGGGGCCACTCAGGTACTCTTCTATACCCAGTATGACAGGCACCCGGAATTGGAGTGAAAATTTCCGATTGAGGAGGGTGTCATTGATAGTAATGAAAGGAGGGGTTGCTCCAGAAGTAGTATGAAGATCAAAGAAATAAAAAGGGCCACTATTTTCCTTGATGGCTTTGCTAAGTTGCTCCATCAACTCGTGTTGTTCTTCCTTTTCAGCACAATTCTCATTAATGATTTTTGCTACGCCATTAGAAGTCCACAATCTATTGAGATCAGTGTCTACATAC
>JBATLM010000257.1:0-10357 GCA_049289315.1 Cyclobacteriaceae bacterium | reverse complement strand
CCTTAAAACACCGCATGACCATTTGGTGAATAACTACCGCGATTGGAGTATTCCATTGGGAAGAAGGTTTCGCTCACTGAAGCTATGGTTTGTAATAAGAAGCTATGGGGTAGATGGACTGCGAAAGATAATCCAAGATCATATCAATATTGGGCAATGGTTGAAGCAAGTGATAGAGAAGGAGAATGATTTTGAAATATTGGCACCGGTTCCTGTTAATTTAATCTGCTTCCGATACCGCCCTGTAGAAGTTAATAATGAAGAAGCGCTCAATAGTATTAATATGACCTTATTAGAAGGACTTAACCAAACGGGTAAGATCCTTCTCACACAGACAAAACTCGATAATAAGTATACATTACGTTTTGTGTCCGGTAATTCAAATACTTCAATGGAGGAAGTGAAAAAGAGCTGGGGTATGATAACGGATTTTGCCAGAAAAATTAAAATATGATTTCTGTTGTAGGTATTCCTTTCGATGAGTTTTCGTCCTTTATGCGCGGCCCGGCACAGGCACCACCCAAAATTAGAGAAGCGTATCACTCAGATTCAGCTAATTACTTTACAGAGGGTCTTGTCAATTTGAAAGACAACGCTGGATGGAGAGATGAAGGGGACCTCATACTGCCAGAAGGGGTTGAGGCAATAGCAGCTATTAAAGAGTCTATCTCTGCACTTCTCGGTAAGTCGGATAAAGTTTTGTCATTAGGTGGAGATCATTCAGTTACCTATCCAATTGTAAAAGCCTTTGCTGAGAAGTTTGGTAAGCTCACGCTACTTCACCTGGATGCCCATGGAGATCTCTATGATAATTTTGAAGGCAACAAGTATTCTCATGCCTGTCCGTTTGCAAGGATTATGGAAGAAGGCCTGGCAAGCAGATTGGTGCAGGTTGGCATCCGAACGATGAATACCCATCAATCGGAACAAGTAAAGCGTTTTGGTGTAGAAGTAATTGAAATGAAGGATTGGAATTCGGATATCCGATTTCAGCTGGATGGACCCGTTTATATTTCTTTGGATTTGGATGCGATCGATCCTGCATTTGTGCCAGGTGTTTCTCATCACGAACCAGGAGGGTTTACAACAAGGGAAATTTTATCTATCATTCAGAATATCAAAGGAAATGTTGTAGGTGCAGATTTGGTTGAATTGAACCCAACTCGCGATCAATCGGGTGTTACAGCTATGGTTGCAGCTAAATTATATAAAGAGTTACTTCATTTGCTTTTGAAAAATTAATTAGGCTTTTATGTCTAAGGACCTTTTTTCTGGTCATGCAAAAAGTTACGCAGCATTCAGGCCAGTGTATCCCAATACCCTTTATGATTTTATTTACCAATTCGTTGAAAGTTTTGACAGTGCTTGGGATTGTGGAACTGGAAATGGGCAAGTGGCCAGGGTATTAGCCCATTCTTTTAATACTGTTCATGCATCTGATATAAGTGCAAGGCAAATTGAGAACGCCTTTACCGCTACAAATATTCAGTATCATCAGCATGGAGTCGAGCACACGGATTTTGCCAGTGATAGTTTTGATCTCATAACAGTTGGGCAAGCCATTCATTGGTTTGATAGGAAAAAATTCTATAAAGAAGTAAACAGAGTAGGAAAACAAGATTCGATTATCGCAGCTTTTGGTTATAACCCTGTTCGGTTTTCACCACAGTTTGACGATGCACTCAACCGTTTTTATTTTGAAGTGATCTATCCATATTGGGATGCGGAGCGGAATGTGGTGGAAGACCAGTATCAATCCATTTCATTTCCATTTGAAGAAATTGAATCGCCAGTGTTCAGGATAAATCTCGATTGGTCGGTCCTAGACTTGCATGGTTACATCACCACATGGTCGGCAGTTCAGAACTTTATTAGAAAAAATGGCTTTAATCCTGTAGATGAGCTTATCGAGGAAGTCAAACCACTTTGGAAGCAGGAAAAGGAATCTGTTTATTTTCCAGTATTTTTAAGGTTGGGTCGCATAAATAAGTAACTCCATGAAAAATATTTTATTGATTATCTCCTGTGCACTATTAATTAGTGCATGTGAGCAAACTCGTTTTGATATTATTATTAGAAATGCTCAGGTGGTTGATGGAAGTGGGGCGCCTTCTTTTATTGGTGACGTTGGTTTAAATGCTGACACCATAGCTGCTGTTGGCGACTTATCAAAAGCTATTGCTCAAAGGGAAATTGATGCTTCCGGTCTGGTTTTATCACCGGGTTTTATAGACTCTCACAGTCATCACGACTGGGGCATGTTTGAGAAAAGAGACCTACTGGCGCTAACCAGTCAGGGTGTCACCACCATGATTGTTGGGCAGGATGGGGGCTCACAGTTTCCTTTTGAAGAAATGATGAATAAACGGGACAGCGCACCAGTAGCCATTAATGTGGGGTCTTACACAGGTCATAATACTTTGCGGAGGATGGTGTTGGGAGAAAAATTTCAAAGAGAGGCCACACTAGCAGAAGTGGATCAAATGAAAGAAATGTTAGAGCAAGACTTGAACTCAGGATCGCTGGGGTTGTCTACAGGTTTAGAATATGATCCGGGTATTTACTCAAATCATGATGAAGTGTTGGAATTAGCGAAGGTGGTTGCGCAGCATAATGGCCGTTACATCAGTCATATGCGGAGTGAGGATCGTTATTTTTGGGAGGCGCTAGAGGAGATAATAAATATTGGAAAGCAAACGGGAATACCTGTTCAGATTTCTCATGCCAAGCTGGCTATGAAAAGCCTTTGGGGTCAGTCTAACAAGGTGATAGAGATATTGGATTCGGCCAGAGATGCGGGAATCGATATTACTGCTGATATTTATCCATATCCTTATTGGCAATCTACCATGACCGTTTTATTTCCTGAACGCAATTTTAAGGATAGAGCGGCAGCAAGTTTTGCCTTGACAGAATTGACAACCCCCGAAGGTGTGTTAATTGGAGATTATTCCCCGATCCCAGAGTATGTGGGTAAAACGTTAACAGAAGTAGCTTCCATCCGAAAAACTGATCCGGTGCAAACCCTTATGGATTTGATTGAAATTGTTGAAAAGCAAGAGGGAGATGAAAGTATTATTGCCACAAGCATGACGGAGGAGGACATTAAAAACATTATGAAATGGCCATATACCAATATTTGTTCTGATGGCACTACAGAGGGATTGCATCCACGTGGCCATGGCTCTTTCACAAAAATACTACGACATTATGTGAAGGAAGAACGAGCATTGTCATTGGAAGAGGCTATTCATAAGATGACAAAACAAGCGGCAACGAATTTGAATTTGAAAAGGATAGGGGAGATTAAGCCTGGGTATTTTGCTGATCTGGTTTTGTTTGATCCTATTACTGTTGCAGATAATGCTACTTCGGATCAACCTCATGCATTATCAACGGGAATAAATCACGTAATTGTAAATGGTATTGAAGTAATTGATGAAAACGGCTCTACCCATCAGTTCCCAGGGAGAATTATAAGAAGATTGGCAAAATAAGAAATAGGTTCGTATGGAACAGGAAACCAAAGAGGAAATAGTACCTAAGAAGACGTTGGTAAAAACCCTTCGCCAGCTTCTTAGTTATCAGTTTAATCTAGGCTTTGATAAATCTCAGGAAGATCAAATTGTAGACGATATTCGAAAGAGTGTTGAGTTTCGGGGAATGAATCTCTGGGTATTGATTTTTGCCGTATTCATTGCATCCATTGGCCTCAACATGAACTCCACAGCGGTTGTTATTGGTGCCATGTTGATCTCTCCTTTGATGGGCCCTATTATTGGCTTAGGTGTAGGAGTAGGGATTTATGATTTTGAACTGATCAAACGTGCTTTTAGAAATCTTGGTGTTGCCACTGTAATAAGTTTACTGGCTTCCACCATTTATTTCTTAATAACCCCGTTGAGCGAGGCCAGCTCAGAGTTACTTTCCAGAACAACGCCTACTATTTGGGATGTGTTTATCGCTTTCTTTGGTGGGTTGGCAGGCATAATTGCTTTTACCAACAAGCAAAAAGGCAATGTAATACCAGGTGTTGCAATTGCTACTGCGTTGATGCCTCCCCTATGTACAGCAGGATATGGTATTGCTACAGGTAACTGGCCTTTCTTTTTTGGAGCCTTCTTTCTTTATTTCATCAATAGCATTTTCATTGCGATTGCTACCTACCTGATGGTAAAATATCAGCGCTTTTCACTTTATAATTTCGTAGATGCACATACAGAAAAAAGAGTAAGAAGATCTATTGCATTGGTTGTGATCTTAACTATCGGGCCAAGTATTTTTATGGCCTATCAGATTGTGACCAAAACTTTTTACGAGCAAAGTGCTATTAACTTTATTAACACTGAGTTTAACTTATCTGAAACACAAATTGTCAGCCGTTCCATTGATGCTAAAGAAAGAAAGATTGAATTGTTACTCTTTGGAGAAAAGCTAGATGATGATATGTTGGCTATCATAAAAGATAAAATGGCCATCTATGGACTTACGGAAACAGAACTGAAGATTCGGCAGGATGTAGATAAGTCTGACCCTGTAGATTACAATGCTATAAAAACGGGTGTGCTAGAGGACTTGTATAAGAATACTGAACAATCCTTGCGTCAGCGCGATCGTGTAATAGATTCTTTACAAACAGAATTAGAAAGAATAAAACCAGTGGTGTGGCCGATTAAAAGTATGACTGATGAATTAAGTATTGTTGTGAGTCCGGTAGAGGAGCTTTCTATATATCCTTCTATCTATTATCAAGCGGAATCCAATACGTATGACACGGCTATAACCGCTTATTTAAAGTTGAAGCGAAGACCCAACTCTGCTCAGGTTAAAAAGATAACCAGCTGGCTCAAAGCGCGTATGCAAAATGATTCAATTAGAGTAATTCTCCAGTAATCCATGGTTTCCTAACTGGTCTTCGGAGAATTCTTCTTCATTATTTCGGGCTGATTGCGTAGATTAAATTCTTAAACCCCTCCAATTCTATGAAAAGAATATCCATTCTACTCATGCTCGTTGTTAGTATTCTGTCTTGTAAGAAAGAAGAATACGATGTTATTATCCGCCAGGGAACTGTTTATGATGGTTCTGGGGCTGAGGGGCAGGTAACGGATGTGGGCATCAACGCAGATACAATTGCATTGATTGGGGACTTATCAAAAGCTGTTGGCAAAAAAGAAATTGACGCAAAGGGTCTGGTGGTTGCGCCTGGTTTTATCAATATGCTTAGCTGGGCAGTGGAGAGTTTAATCATTGATGGCAACTCACAAAGTGATATTAGGCAAGGTGTAACGCTAGAGGTGTTTGGTGAGGGCGGGTCAATGGGGCCAATCAACGAAGAGATGAGGAAGGGAATGTTGGATGACATGAGACGCAGTCCTGATTATGCCTATGATATTGACTGGACAACACTTGACGAATATCTGCAATCGCTGGTGAAGAGAGGGATAGCACCCAACGTAGCTTCTTTTATCGGTGCCACAACAGTACGGATTCATGAACTTAAGTATGAAAATAGATTGCCTAATGAAGAGGAGCTTGCTCGAATGCAGGATCTTGTGCGCAAAGCCATGGAGGATGGAGCATTGGGTGTAGGTTCATCATTAATTTATGCACCTGCTAACTATTCAAGCACGGAAGAATTGATAGCATTGAATAAAGTAGCTGCTGAATATGGCGGAATGTACATCACGCATATGCGCAGTGAGGGTAATGGTATTTTTGGAGCTGTAGATGAAACCATTCGCATTGCGAGAGAGGCAGGCTTACCTGCTGAGATTTATCATCTCAAAATGGCGGGTTCTGAAAACTGGAATAAACTGGATTCTGTGCTCGCGATGATCGATGCGGCCAATCAATCTGGATTAAAGATAACTGCTGATATGTATACCTACCGAGCAGGTGCTACCGGATTGGATGCTTCCATGCCACCCTGGCTACAGGAGGGAGGGCTTCAGCAATGGATCAAGAGAATGAAGAACCCTCAAATCAGGAAGCAGGCTTTGGCCGAAATGCGAAGGCCATCTGATAGGTGGGAGAACCTACTGCTCATGTCAGGCGGACCAGAAAATGTTTTGCTTTTGGGGTTTGCCAACGATTCACTCAGACAGTTTACTGGGAAAACGTTGGCTGAAGTAGCTGAAATCTATGGGAAATCACCAGAAGAAACGGCTATGGATTTGGTAATGGCAGACAGTACGCGAGTGGGTACAGCTTATTTTATGATGAGTGAAGAAAATATCAAAAGGCAAATTGCTTTGCCCTATTTGAGTTTTGGATCTGATGCCGGGTCACCCGCAACAGAGGGAGTATTTCTTAAGTCCAACGACCACCCACGGGCTTACGGTAATTTCTCACGACTACTTGGGAAGTATGTAAGAGATGAAAAGGTCATTCCTATGCATGAAGCCATCAGGAAATTAACTTCTCTTCCTGCAAGCAACCTGAAAATCAAAAAAAGAGGAACGCTTGCTCCTGGTTATTATGCTGATGTCGTAGCCTTTGATCCGGAGAAAATTCAAGACCACGCTACCTTCGAACAACCCCATCAGTACAGTACAGGCATGGTGCATGTATTTGTGAATGGCGAGCAGGTACTAGCCGATGGCGAGCATACTGGAGCAAGACCTGGCAGAGTAGTGAGAGGGCCGGGATGGAAGGGAGAGCATTGATAATTAATTGTAAAAATTCAGAAGAGCTTAGAGGACATCTCTGAGCTCTTCTTTTTTGTCAAATACGGATTTGGCAAACGGACACAATGGAAGAATTTTAACTTTTTTGTTTCGTGCAAATTCAACGGCAGCCTTCACAAGTTGTAAGCCTACACCTTTGCCTTTCAACGCATCTCTTACTTCTGTGTGATCGATAATGATAAGGCTGTCACCAGCCTTGGAATAGGTCATCTCAGCTAATACCGGATCGCCTATATAAAAAGAACCTTTGGATTCCGTTTCTTTGTGCTGAACCTCCATCCGTCACATTACTTAGCGTAAGCAACACTTCGCATTTCACGAATCACTGTCACTTTAATCTGCCCGGGATATTGCATGTCGTGTTCTATCTTTTGGGAGATGTCGAAGCTGAGTTGACTTGCACGTTCGTCAGTGGCTTTCTCTGCGTCTACAATCACACGTAGTTCTCTACCAGCCTGGATGGCATAGCATTTTTCAACACCTTCAAAACTCAACCCTACGTCCTCCAGTTCGCGTAAGCGCTTGATGTATTGCTCCATCACCTCACGTCTTGCACCAGGTCTTGCGCCACTTATCGCGTCACAAGCTTGTACAATAGGAGATAGAATGCCTGTCATTTCTATTTCATCGTGGTGAGCGCCAATGGCGTTACACACTACAGGGTGCTCTTTGTGCTTTAAGGCCAACTCCATACCTACGATGGCATGCGGTTTTTCTAATTCTTCGGGCCATACTTTGCCGATGTCGTGAAGCAAGCCTGCACGTTTGGCTTGTTTTACATTTAAGCCTAGTTCTGCAGCCATGATGGCGCAAAGGTTGGCTACTTCACGAGAATGCTGAAGCAGGTTTTGTCCATAAGAAGAACGGAAACGCATCCTTCCAACCATTTTAACTAGTTCTGGGTGTAGGCCATGTATACCTAAGTCGATTACCGTACGCTCTCCGGTTTCAATAATTTCGTCTTCAATGTTTTTGGATGTCTTGGCAACGATTTCTTCAATACGGGCAGGGTGAATGCGTCCATCTTGCACCAGTCTATGCAGGGATAGTCTGGCAGTTTCCCTTCTTACGGGGTCAAACCCGGAAATGATAATTGCTTCGGGTGTATCGTCTACAATAATTTCTACTCCTGTGGCGGCCTCAAGCGCACGAATGTTTCGTCCTTCACGCCCAATAATTTTTCCTTTGATATCGTCACTCTCAATATTGAAAATAGACACACAATTTTCGATGGCGTGCTCTGTGGCAGTACGCTGAATGGTTTCCACAACAATTTTGCGAGCCTCTTTGGTAGCAGATAGCTTGGCTTGCTCCATGATGTCTTTGATGAAGGAGCTTGCTTTAGTCTTGGCTTCTTCTTTTAAAGACTCCATTAATTGATCACGTGCATCGTCAGCCGTAATTTTAGAGATGTTCTCCAGAATGGCTACTTTCTCCTGGTTGAATTTGTCTAACTCCTCTTTTCTCTTTCTTACGTGCTCTAATTGTACAGCGAGGTTCTGCTTTTCTTCATTGGCTTCAGCTTCCTTGCGCTTCAATTGTTCCAATTCGCGAGAAATTTGAGATTCACGCTGCTTTATTTTTTGTTCGTTGCTGATGATTTGATTTTTCTTGCGATTGGCTTCCTCTTCAAACTCCTGCTTCATTTTTAGGAGCTTTTCTTTGGCCTCGATAATCTTATCCTTTTTAATGTTTTCGGCCTGTAGTTCGGCTTCACGAACCATTGATTTGAATTTCTCATCAAGGTCAATCTGTTTTTTGGCCAATTTCTTTCTATAGAAAAGATTGCCAAACAGAAGGCTGAGGATAACTATCAGTGAAACACTTATTGCAATGAGTATGGGTAATTCCATGGTGCTAACGTTTAAAGTTAAGGCACCCAGAGCATGCTGTAAAGGAAGGAAAAAGAGAGGGTTTTAGATTCCCTGTGAAACCAGTTGGTTGAGGTGATTAATTTTCTCTACCACGGTATGATCGATGTCTTCTAAGTTCTTTTCATCGGCCATTTTATCTACGAGACAATCAAACGCAACCATTGCCAAAAGGTCTTGTTTATCATTTATTCCGAATTGCCCCCGGTAATGTTTTATTTTTTCATTGATCAATTTCCCAGCCGCTCTAATCTTCTCTTCTTCAGCCAATTTTACTTTCATTGGGTACTCACGGTCCGCTATTTTGATCTTTATTGAAAGTTCTTCCATTAACTACCGGTTATCTGCTCAAATGAGCTATGCATTTATCGATTTCTCGGATATACTCGTCCACTTTCTTTTTCAACTCCGAATTACTTCCGTCTTCCGGGTCTATATAATCAACAATCTTAGTGATTTTAATCTGATTTTTAAAATTGGAGATTTGTTCGTCACGGGCTTTAATACTTGATTTTAGCTCGTGATTCTCCAGTTTAAGGCTTCTCACTTCGTCTTTTACCGACTTGTGATCGTTCAGTAAAACCAAAATTTTACGCTCCAACCCGTGGAGGTTAGTCTTCAATATTTCTTGATCCATTTCAATACTTTAAGTAGCTCCAATTGCCTTTTATTGTCGCAAGAATTTATTTCCTAATTAGAGCGCCCATTTTTTGTTCAAAGGCACTCATTAACTTTTTCATCGTTTTGTCAATCTCCGCATCCGTCAATGTTTTTGTCGCATCCAACAAGACAAACCCTAAAGCGTATGCTTTTTTACCATCAGGGATATTCTTCCCCTCGTAAACATCAAACGCAATTAATTCCTTGATTAACTTCTTCTCCGTTGCCAGCACCAATTCCTTGATTTCAGCGAAGGTCACTTGCCGGTCGAGTACGAGCGATAAGTCACGCCTAACTTCTGGGTATTTGGGTACTTCTTCTATCACTAACTTAGGGTTTGCCGCCTTGAAAAGCAAGGCAGCTTTCAGATCGGCATAAAATATTTCCTGCTTGAGTCCAAAATCCTTTGCAATAGCAGATTTTACTTTTCCAATTCTTCCAACTTCCAAATTTCCTTTAGTCAGGGTCATTCCGTAATCGAACATGGGGTCGTTAAGTTGATCCTGTTTTAAATCTGTAAGGTTCGATTTTTGAAGAATATTGGTCACTTGCTGTGCCAAATCAAAGTAGGTTACTTTCCCTGTTTTGACCTTCCAGTTTTCTGCCTCAAGGTTTCCACTCAGGTAGAGGGCGAGCCGCTCTTCTTCTTTGTATCCTGCGTCTTCCTTCCAATAGATCTTACCAAATTCAAAAAGCTTTAAGTCTTTCTGTTTTCTGTTTATGTTATGCGCGCATACTTCCAGACCGGTGAACAACATGGTTTGTCTCAACACTCCTTGTTCTTCGCTGAGTTTGTTAAGAATCTCAATGCGCTCGCCTTTATAATTTAGGTTTTGTTTTTTATAGTAGGTCTCGTTGGTCAAGGAGTTGGTCAGGATCTCATAAAACCCTTTGGCCACTAGCATTTCGCCAATGCTGCGTCTGTAGATATTGCTGTCTTTTGCAGGGAAGTCTGCAAGAAAACTGGTTCCTGCGCCCTCCGACAATTCAATGTTATCCAGGCCATAAATGCGGAGTATCTCCTCTATGATGTCAGCCTCTTGCACTACGTCCACGCGATAAGGTGGTACTGATGCTGTAAAATGTTGATCACCCTCTTCTTTTGTATCAATGTCCAGGCTATTCAAGATGCTATGG
>JBATLM010000256.1:0-30869 GCA_049289315.1 Cyclobacteriaceae bacterium | reverse complement strand
TTCAACTGAAAAGGTTTGCTTGCCGTTACTACCCACATGAGTTCTTCACCCTTCTGATCAAACACAGTTTTGTAGTTGTCAGAATCCTTTAACCCAAGCGAGTCAATGGCATAAGCCTTTATCTCATAAATGATGTGAAGTTTACTCTTCAAAGAGTCTGGGAATTCAGGATCCGCCATAACTTCCGCAATGGGTCTGGCATTCCATACAATGTTTAATTGACCCAAGCCTTGATTTATTCCATATATAATCAAAGACCAATACCACACCACCAGTAAGAGCAATAGAAACAGCACCGCAAGCCCAACCTTCTTCATCTACTTTTTCTTAGTAATAAAAAAACGATCGCTGAACTGAAGATAGAATCCATAAGCATATTGGAAGGATTCGAAGCCAAGATCATAATATGGCTCCATACGCAAGGTACCAGACAGTCCTTTTGCCAGTTCTTTATTATAAAGCAACCTCAACATCAACAGTTCCCTGTTCTCCTGCTGATCACGATAATTAAATTCTGAAACGGATGGATACACCTTTCCTCCCTGTATTGAAATGAATTCATGAGCTTGCCAATAACTGACCATTACATCTAATCCTAAAGTGGTTGAAATATTTCCATTGGCATAAAACCCCGATCCATCTTCATAAGGTCTTCCATTAGCTGAACTCATATTGTTATAATGCACATAAAACCCATCTAACTTCCAATCCTTTATTAACCCAGCGTTTTTTTTCTTTACTTCTATACCAAAGGCAGAATTCATCACGGTCTCAAGTGGCAAAGGATTTACATCAATTTGCCCTCCTCTATGGCTCATTTGAATTTGAATAGGCAATGAAACCTGAAACGACCCCCTTTTGATAATTCTCTTATCCAATGAGAGTCCCGAAACGAAACGCTCCTGCTCTGGATCATTATTATAAATCATATTTTGCCAATCCAACCAAAGATCAAAGAACAGTCCCTCAGTCATGAACTGCAATTGAATGCCTGTTTCCATCCGATCGGTCAATACACGCTCAAAATCATATAGTGGCTCAATCAATCTATGATTCAGGCTACTTTCAATGTTTCCAAAAACAAGTGCTAAAGGCCCTTTGGTTACTTTTAACGAAACTGTGGGCACTACAGTTGAAAAATCACGATTACCGAAGTCCTGCTGTACAAATACGCCTGCATCCAGTCGGACATTTTTCGCTGGGTAGTAACTCAATGTTGGATGAAGCTGGTAGCCAAGCAGCGTATACCCACCTATAATCGTATCGAAATATTCGTTGTTCTTAGAAAAACCCAAAAAATTGAGTCCTAGAAAAAGTTTTCCCGTATCGGCCTCTTCCAAATGCAATCGATCATCAAAGACAGTGTTGTCCAACTGACCAAACACCGTATTCTGAGCAGCTGCAAAAAATAATATGATCAGAATCTTTCTCACTTTGATTTAAAGTGCAAATTAAAGGACTTATCCGTTAATCCTTAACTCTTAATTAATTCCGACCTAAAACCGCCAGCGATATCCACTCCACCACAAAATCCATCATGGGTTTCACCTTGGTGAATAAGTGCCGATATGGTAATTTCAACCCATAATTTTTAATACATATTAACAAGGGAGATGCTATGAGCGATAACAAGGAAAAAATGAAGGCACTACAACTTACCATGGATAAACTGGAGAAGACCTATGGTAAGGGTGCGGTGATGAAGCTAAGTGAAGGGAAAGTTTTGGATATACCATCTATTTCCACTGGGTCGGTTGGGTTGGATCTTGCGCTTGGCATTGGAGGCATCCCAAGAGGAAGAGTGACAGAGATTTACGGACCTGAATCTTCGGGTAAAACAACCCTTACGATGCATTGCATTGCACAAGCTCAAAAAGCAGGAGGCCTTGCAGCATTTATTGATGCAGAGCATGCTTTTGATAAAACATATGCCGAAAAATTGGGTATAGACACTGAGAATCTTTTGATCTCACAGCCTGACAACGGAGAACAAGCACTTGAAATCACCGAACACCTGATTCGTTCAGGAGCGATTGATATTATTGTTATTGACTCCGTAGCTGCTCTGGTACCTAAAGCGGAATTGGAAGGCGAAATGGGAGATAGTAAGATGGGACTTCAGGCTCGATTGATGTCACAGGCGCTAAGAAAATTAACTGGTACAATCAGCAAAACAGGATGTGCTTGTGTTTTCATCAACCAGTTGCGTGAAAAGATCGGAATAATGTTTGGTAACCCAGAAACCACTACTGGTGGTAATGCACTTAAGTTTTACGCTTCTGTTCGTCTTGATATTCGTAGAATAGGTCAGATCAAGGAAGCCGCTGATAATATTACGGGTAACCGTGTGAGGGTGAAAGTGGTGAAGAATAAGGTAGCTCCTCCATTTAAAGTGGTAGAGTTTGATATCATGTACGGACGCGGAATATCCAAGTCGGGAGAGATCATTGATATCGGGTCCGAACTGGACGTGATTCAAAAATCCGGATCATGGTTCTCCTACGGGGGCAACAAACTGGGTCAGGGAAGAGATACTGTAAAGCAGCTGATTGAAGACAATCCGGAGTTGATGGATGAGTTGGAGAAAAAGATTAAGGATAAAATTGCTGGTGTAACTCCTGCGGTAGCCGAAGTAGAAGAGAAATAGAACTTAGTTCTCGTATTATGAAGCCGCCAGTCAAATTGACTTGGCGGTTTTTTTTATGCCCTAATGGCCTCCACTGGATCAAGTCGTGCTGCCATGGCAGCAGGTACAATACCCGATACCACACCAATTATACATGACACTCCAACACCAAGCACAATATTCTTTACACTGAGAACAACTTGAAGGCTACCGAAGGGCGCAAACGTGAGCAGAAAGACGAGAAAGATTCCCGTCAGCCCGCCAATCAAACTCAGGAAGATGGCTTCGAATAAAAACTGGAATAGAATGAAGTAATTCTTTGAACCCAGGCTTTTCTGTAAACCAATTATGCTTGTTCTTTCTTTCACCGTAACGAACATGATATTAGCGATTCCAAAACCACCAACAAGAATAGAGAAGCCCCCAATGATCCAACCAGCAACACCTACCACATCAAAAAGCCCACTGATTACATTAGCTAGCGCTTCTGGTCTGTTCAGCGCAAAATTATCTTTATCCAGTGGCCTCAACCCTCTTTTACTGCGCAACTGACCCCTCATTTCATTTTCTAATTCTACCAAGCCGATATCTGACTCTCTTCCTTTCACGCCAATGCGGGATGAAGTTTCATTCCATGCACCAGTACCTGTCTGGTATAGCCTTCTGAAAGAATTATAGGGAACAAGGCATCCAAAGTCACTGCTTGGTGTGCCCAAAAAGCTTTGACCTTCTCGCTTTTGCACCCCCACGACAACATACTTTGTATTCTTAATCTTAATGCTTTCACCAACAGGGTTTCTACCGTTTGGAAAAAGCGCTTGCGCCACTTCGTATCCTAGAATAGCCACCGTACGACCACCTTCTACCTCATCGAAAGTAAAAAATCTGCCACCTTCAATATTAACATCAAACACATCCTCGTATCCATCACCAATCCCACGAAGACCGATCTGTCCTATGCTGCTGCTTCCTTTTCTTATTACAGCGTTGCCTCTGGCCGCAAATATGGTAATGGCATCCTGTTGTTGAAGATTAGCTTGCAAAAACTTGAATTCGTTGTAAGACGCATTGGGCCTGTTCCAATATTCCCACCACTTAAACTCCTCGCTACCATCCCCTCCGGGAAATGGCCATTTTTCAACGTAAATCACCCCAGACCCCAAAAAGGAGAAACTCTCTTTTATATTTCTCTCTAGTGAATCTACCAGGGTAAAAACTGCTATGATGGCAAAAATCCCGACTGTCACCCCTAAAAGGGAAAGAACAGTCCGTAATAAATTGACTTTCAGTGCCGTAAGGGCAAACCGGAAACTTTCAAAAATGAGTCGTAGTGTGAGCATGATTACTCTAAAGACGTTTGGATTGAATTTGGGTTACAAAAGACATTAATTAAAACAAATCCCTATTTTTGCAACCTCGATTTAAAATGCCCTCACTATGGGCTAGACATAAAAGTATGAAGTTATCCAAATTTAAGTTCGATCTGCCCGTAAATCTTATCTCTTCCCATCCTTCTGAAAACAGGGATGAGTCTCGTTTGATGGTTTTGCACCGGGATACTGGTGAAATTGAACATAAAACTTTCAAGGATGTTGTAGGGTATTTTAATGAAGGAGATTTATTGGTTGGTAACGATACCATGGTGTTTCCTGCACGTTTGTATGGTCGTAAGGAAAAGACTGGAGCCAAGATTGAGGTGTTTTTGCTCCGTGAATTAAATGCAGAAATGCACCTATGGGATGTTTTGGTAGATCCCGCTCGCAAAATCAGGGTGGGTAACAAGTTGTACTTTGGAGATGGCGACTTGGTAGCTGAGGTAATTGACAACACTACTTCCCGTGGCCGCACCATCCGTTTCTTATTTGATGGTGATTCAGAGTCTTTTGGCAAAGTAGTTGAGTCGTTGGGCGAAACTCCGCTTCCCAAATACATCAAACGCAAAATTGAACCTTCTGACAAGGAACGCTTTCAAACCATTTATGCCAAGAATAAGGGAGCTGTATCAGCACCAACTGCTGGTATGCACTTCACCAAACAATTGTTGAAGCGTTTGCAGATCAAAGGGGTGGACATGTCGTTCGTCACCCTGCATATTGGTTTAGGTACATTCCGTCAAGTAGACGTAGAAGACCTTACCAAACACAAGATGGATTCTGAGAATTTTGTGGTAGGAAGTGAGTGCGTTAAAATGGTAAACAAAGCCATCGATAATAAAAAGAAAGTATGTGCTGTGGGAACAACCACCATGCGTGCTTTGGAATCAGCGGTTTCTGCTGGCAATAGACTGAAAGAAAAGGATGGCTGGACGGACAAGTTCATCTTTCCACCTTACGACTATAAAATTTGCAGTGCAATGATTACCAATTTCCACATGCCAGAGTCAACACTATTGATGATGGCCGCTGCATTTGGAGGATACGATCAGGTAATGAATGCCTATTCAGTTGCCAAAAAGGAGAAATATAAGTTTCTCACCTATGGTGATGCCATGCTGATTATATAAAGTCATTGTTAGATAACTGACAAGAGCCTGACGATTTTTGTCAGGCTTTTTTATTTAACTTGATTTTTAAAACATTAGAGCGTGAAACAGAAGGAATACGCACTTATCGTTGCCGGTGGCAAAGGCACTAGAATCAAAAGCAAACTCCCCAAGCAATTTCTAGAATTGAAGGGTAAGCCTATTTTACTCCATACCATTGAGGCCTTCTTTCGCTATTCAGAAGACATTCAGATCATCCTTGTTTTACCGGAAGGCGATTTTCCAATATGGAAATCGATTTGTGATCGTTTTCAGGTTACAAAATCAATTTTATTACAGAAAGGAGGAGAGACAAGGTTTCAATCGGTAAAAAACGGTCTCGAAAAAATTGAAGGAAACGGCTGCGTTGCTATTCACGATGGTGTCAGGCCATTGGTGAGCGAAGATATCATTGGAGCCTCATTCCGTTTGGCGGCCGTTCATCAATCTGCTGTGGCTGCTGTGCGACTAAAAGAATCCATCCGTATGACAGATCAGGATACTACCATTTCGATGGACAGATCCAGATTCAGACTGATCCAAACGCCACAAACTTTTGATGTGGAACTTATCAAGCAAGCCTATCAAGTGAAAGAAGACACCAGCCTGACTGATGATGCAAGCGTAGCAGAGAAAAATGGCCATTTGATTTCATTGTTCGAAGGAAGCTACGAAAACATCAAAATCACTACTCCTGAAGACTTGATAGTGGTAGAAGCTTTAATGGAACACAGAAACAAAAAAGGCTGACGCAAACGCCAGCCCTCTATATTTTACACTACTAACCTAAGTCAGTATTCGTCTTCGTTAAAGAAAAAGTCTTCTTTGGTTGGATAATCTGGCCAAATCTCCTCAATACTCTCATAAGGCTGACCATCATCCTCCAATTCCTGTAAATTTTCAACTACCTCTAAAGGTGCTCCTGACCTAATTGAAAAGTCAATCAATTCATCCTTTGTCGCTGGCCATGGCGCATCTTCCAAGTAAGAAGCCAATTCGAGTGTCCAATACATAGTATTCCCTCCGTATTAATTTTTCGCAAAAATAGAATTTAACCTGTAAGGAACAACACCTATTACCTTTTTTGCGGAAAGCAATAAAAAAGCTTCACTGAAAATTGTTAACGATACCTCGAATGCTGCCCCGTTGAGCATTATTACGATCAATCTTCTTTAAAAACTTTTCTTTAAAAAAATTATATTTGACCCTTACCAATAGGTCAGAATCAATGGTGTAGTAGTAAGGCTAAGCATTATTTCCTCTATGCAAAAAGCGCTCCTATTTTACTCCAATCAAACATTTATACACTCGGGCTTCACCCGTTGCACCAAAATGATCATATTAGCGACTCTAAAAGATTGAACCAGAATGGCTGACGAAAAGATCATATTTTCAATGACTGGGGTAAGTAAAATTTACCCTCCCCAAAAACAAGTTTTAAAAAATATCTACCTCTCCTTTTTCTACGGAGCCAAAATTGGAGTACTCGGACTTAATGGGTCTGGTAAATCATCCTTGCTCAGAATTATTGCAGGTATAGATAAAGAATTTCAGGGCGAAGTCGTTTCTGACCTTAGTTTCTCTGTGGGTTTATTAGAGCAAGAGCCTCTCCTGGACAAATCAAAAACAGTTAAAGAAATTGTTGAAGAGGGCGTAAAAGAAACAGTTGATCTGCTCAAAGAATTTGAGGAAATCAATAACAAATTTGCTGACCCTGCGGTGATGGATGATCCTGATGCCATGGAAAAGTTAATCAACAGGCAAGGCGAGGTTCAAGATAAAATTGATGCTTTAGATGCCTGGGAGTTGGACAATAAACTGGAGCGTGCCATGGATGCATTGAGGTGCCCTCCATCAGATTCAAAAATTGAACACCTGTCGGGAGGTGAAAAAAGAAGAGTAGCTTTATGTCGTTTGCTTCTAAAAGAGCCCGATGTGTTGTTGTTGGATGAGCCTACCAACCATCTCGATGCGGAATCAGTACACTGGCTTGAGGAACACTTAAGACAATATAAAGGAACAATTATAGCAGTAACTCACGATCGTTACTTTTTGGATAACGTGGCAGGATGGATTCTTGAACTAGATCGTGGAGAAGGTATTCCATGGAAAGGAAATTATTCTTCTTGGCTGGATCAAATATCAAAACGACTGGCGCAGGAAGAGAAAACAGAAACGAAAAGACAGAAAACACTTGAGCGTGAATTGGAGTGGGTGCGCATGGGTGCAAAAGGAAGGAGAGCAAAAGGAAAAGCTCGCTTGGGTGCTTATGAGAAATTATTAAGTCAGGAAACGAAAGAGCGGGAAGATAAATTAGAACTCTTCATTCCTCCCGGACCGAGATTGGGCAATAAAGTGATTGAAGCCAATGGCGTATCCAAAGCGTATGGCGATAAATTGCTCTATGAAAACCTTACCTTTTCATTACCTCCAGCAGGGATTGTAGGAATTATTGGGCCTAACGGAGCAGGTAAGACAACGTTATTTAAAATGATAACCGGTGCTGAGAAGCCGGATGCAGGTACTTTTAGCGTGGGTGAAACTGTGCAAATCGCATATGTGGATCAGGAGCATGATGACTTGAAGCCGGAAGACACGGTGTGGCAAGCCATTACAGGAGGAAATGAGTTGATGATGTTGGGCGGCAAAGAAATTAACTCGCGCGCCTACGTGAGTAAATTCAACTTTGGCGGTAATGACCAACAGAAAAAAGTAAAAGAACTTTCAGGAGGTATGCGTAACCGTGCTCACCTTGCCATCGCACTAAAACAAGGAGGCAATCTTTTATTACTTGATGAGCCTACCAACGATCTTGACGTAAATACTTTAAGATCTTTAGAAGAAGCACTGGAAAGTTTCGCTGGCTGTGCCGTTATCATTTCTCACGATAGATGGTTTCTGGATCGAGTTTGTACTCATATTCTCGCTTTTGAAGGGGACTCTCAGGTACACTGGTTTGAGGGCACTTTCAGTGAATACGAGGAGAACAAGAAGAAGAGATTGGGTGATGATCAACCGCATAGAATCAGATATAAGAAGCTGGTAAAATAAAGCACCAAGAAGAAAACCCAATTCTTCAAAAATTCATATACATTATAACTCGCCTTCTGCTATAGAACTGCATTGATAGTCCATAGTCAAATTCCTATATTACCTTCTTATGCGTTTCAAAATCTAGCATGGGAAGTATAGGAATTAAGAGGCTTGTAATAATCATCGGACCGGCTCTCTGCCTGCTATTGATGTTGATAGGCGGCCCTGAAGATATGCCTACACCAGCATATGCCGTAGTCGCCTGCACTGTATGGATTGCACTGTGGTGGCTTACAGAGGCAGTCCCGATCGCCATTACCTCACTCCTGCCTATTCTGCTTTTTTCTGTACTTGGTGTGATGTCCGTTACTTCTGTTACTGATTATTATTCCAATCCAATCATATTTTTATTTATAGGAGGCTTCATCATTGCATTGGCCATGGAGAAGTGGAACCTACACAGAAGAATTGCACTGTCCATCATTCAGTTCACAGGCACGAATCAACGGCAAATACTTTTAGGATTTATTCTGGCAACAGGTTTTTTATCCATGTGGATATCCAACACCGCTACCACTATGCTGATGCTGCCCATTGCACTTTCCATCATTGATCAACTGGTTCAATTATTTACTGATAAGTCCTCCATAGCGTCCTCTACGTTTGGTAAGGCTTTACTCATTAGTATTCCATACGCTGCCTCTATTGGAGGAGTGGCTACACTTGTAGGCACCCCCACCAACCTGATCTTTATTGAAAGTGTACAACAATTTTACGGAGCAGAAGTGCCTTTTGATAGTTGGTTCTTTTTTGCTCTCCCACTGAGTTTGATCTTGGGTGCTTTTCTTTGGTGGAATATGAGTTTTGGTGCTTTTAAATTAAGTGCCACTGAAGTGAAAGGATCCAAAGAAGTTATTTCTAATGAACTGGCGAAACTTGGAGAAATGAAATATGAAGAGAAGTGGATTCTCTCTGTATTTTGTTTCGTTGCCTTTGCATGGATTTTCAGACAACTACTCATCCAACCATTTTTTCCTGAAGTCAACGACACCACCATTGCTATTGCAGGCGCGCTTGTATTATTTGTGGTGCCGTCTAAGAGTGCACCAAGAGAGATGATAATGGATTGGAGTTATGCAAAACGACTTCCCTGGGCAGTCATTCTTTTGTTTGGTGGTGCATTTGCATTGGCCGGTAGTTTTATGGAGACTGGCCTTACCCATTGGATTGGAGGTAAGCTTACTCTACTCAAAGGTGTTGAACCCTGGATTATAATGTTAATAGTAGTCGCTGTAGTCAATTACCTGACAGAACTTACTCAAAATATGGCCACCTGCACGCTGATGTTACCAATTCTCGCAGGACTTTCAGAGGCAATTGGTGTTCACCCGTTTAGTTTAATGGTGCCCATGACCATCGCTTCTTCTTGTGCATTTATGCTTCCCGTAGCTACAGCACCTAATGCTATTGTTTTTGGTTCTGGTAAACTGGAAATAAAAGACATGGTGCGTGCTGGGTTTCTGCTCAATATTTTCTCCATTATTCTCATCACGCTATTCACCAAATACCTGATGCCAATTATATGGGACATTAATATGAATGAATTTCCAGCTGAATTCATCAAGTAATAAATAGACACTGCAGTTTCTTTATCTTTTAATGTTTGTGCTCACCTTCTCCTGAGTAAGTCTATACATTAATACGGCAGTTCGTTTTGCTTGCATAGCAATAGACCGCGGGTCTGCTGTCTCATTCACAGTATGTCCCCCAGCACTTCCTGGGCCGAAACCATCCATAGCCATCTCTACATAAGGTGCCGTAAATGAAATATCCGCAGCTCCGGCATCTCGGGGATTCACTGCTGTTACATTGCCAAACCCCAAGTCGTTACTCACCTTATTAAAATATCCAAGCAACTCATAATTCCCCGCCACAGGAGCCAATGGAGGATACCCTTCTCCAAAACTTATCTCCGCTTTTGTCTGTGGTCTATGTTTTGAAACTACCTCACGCATTACCTCCTGCGTCTTTTTGAGTTGCTCTGGCGATATCGCGCGAATGTCTCCTGTCACCACCGTGTGCTTAGCTACAATGTTACTTTTTCCATAGGCAGAACCACCATCCATTTGTTTGTCGTGCTCTACCGTGGTTCCTCCCAAGATCATTCCCGGATTAAATGTAAGGTTCTCTTCATTGGACAAGGCTTCATAAAATCCATTAATAATACGGGCCGCCTCATAAATAGCTCCGGCACCAATATCTTTTGTAAATACTTGTGACGAATGCGCAGGTACTCCCTCCACCTTAAGCTCCCAACCAGATGAGCTTCTTCTCGCCACAACTCCTGTCTTTGGATTTCCATCACCGTCCTCAAATCCCAATGCAATGTCGGCTGCCTTTGCTGCATCAATTAAATCTTTACGGGCTAGATCCAATGGCCTTCCACTTAGTTCCTCATCACCTGTCATTACAATTATTATATTCATGTCTTTTAGGGCACCTGCATCCTTTAGGGCTTGCATGGCTTGAATGATCACGACATCACCCCCCTTCATATCTCCTACCCCCGGACCGCTCATCGTGGAGTCATTGATCATTTTAAATTGTTGAAAAGGACTGGACAATTCGAAAACCGTATCAAGATGACCTATTAATAACAATGTCTTTCCTTTTCCTTTATGCTCAGCCACTAAATGACCCGATCTCCCCCAACTCGTTCCATCTATCCATTTTGTACTGAACCCAAGCGCATCCAATTTTACCTTAAACACCATACCTACTTTCTTAACGCCCTCAAAGTTCATTGAACCGCTATTGATGTTCACCACCTCTTCCAATAATTGAAGTGCCTCATCTTGATATGCATCCACCGCACTCACTATCTTTTTTTCAGTTCTAGAAACTTGCCCATGCAATGAAAAAGTTATCACCATCAAAAGCACAATAATCAATCTACCTGTATACATAATTCTTGGTTTATGAATCGAGGATTGAAATTAACGGTTTGACCGAACAAAGCCTAGCAAACACTGCGATAGGAAAGTTTTACAAACCAACTTTAAAACTAAACTGCATTCCGGAAGGGGAAGGATTTACCTGCAAATCGATTTTACTTAAAAACCCTTTTCTATTGACAGAATGGAGGTGAGGTATGAGCCACCCGGTAATCGCACCCACCGCATAGCCAGTCATCACATCCGTTGGAAAGTGTTTTCCCGCTTTAACCCGCAAGTAACCAGTAATAGCAGGTATATAGGCTGACACCGACCACATAACTATTTTAGTCCCTTTATTCATATTGGGATGATAATCAGAAATTACCTTTGCCATAAAAAACGCAGCTGCTGCAGTATGACTGGTGTGACCTGAAAAAAATGATTTTCTCGATCTGTTGTTTGTTCTTTCTGACAATGGAACTATTGGATTATAAACACTGGGCCTGGTTCTGGCAACAAGATTCTTAACTCCGTTGGTAATGCCAAATGTAATGGACATGACTTCTGCTGACATGACTAATAGGGACGTAATATCCTCTTTGGTGTGATGTTCAGATAAAAGTAAGATCGGCAAAATTGTAACTCCTGTTCGAAAATAATCGCTGGTTTTGGCATCTATAGGTGAATAGTTATTAACATACTTTCTATCAAAAGAATTAATATCGTTCACATTCAGATCTCCCAATTCTTCCACTGTGAAAGGTGTTGTCTTATTAAGTCCATCTGCCAATAGGCCAAGCCCCAAAATTACTCCGGAGGAAACAATAAAGGGAACTTCTCTTTTGAAGTCCAGTCGATAAGGATGGCCATCAGGATGGTTGTGATCGCGGCATATTGAGCAATAACTATCTGTGGACTTCTGAGCCCAGCCAGGGGTTACCAAAAACAAAACACCAATAAAAAGAATAATAATTCTACGCATATAGAACAGCACGCAACAATCAGAACTGTCGTTGGTTGACTCTACCATAAAGTTCTGTCAAATTAGATTTTATAAGAATATGCAAGGTAATGCTTATCTCTCTCATTATATCCCCATCCGAAGTCTGTCTACTATTTATAGGCACTATTGTAAGTTTTGGGGGTAATTTTCGTTCATTTGACTTAGGTAAAAAAAAGAATTATTTCAATCGGATATATAAACCAACTGTGAAGCATAATCTTTGATCTTCAGTTTTGATTAACTATTTTTCTATTTGATCCCCTCTAATTTTTATGGCTATGAAAAAAACATCTCTACTAATAGTCCTTGCTCTCTTAGCTTACGCAGCCAGCAGCCAAAATACATGGACTGCTGAAAAAATCATGCAGTACAAAAATATCACTGAAACTAACATCTCCCCTGACGGTAAGTACATTGCCTATGTGGTTAGAGTACCAATGATGGAGGGTGAAAAGTCAGAATACAATAATCAAATCTGGGTTGCCGCTACCGATGGCTCTTTTAATCTACAATACACACGGGGTGAGAAATCATCTGCATCTCCTCAGTTTTCACCTGATGGAAAACAAATTGCTTTTCTTTCCAACAGGCAAAACGACAAAAATCAAATCTTTTTAATGCGACTGATGGGTGGTGAACCTGAACAAATAACAGATACAAAAACTGGAATTTCTTCATTCAAGTGGGCTCCAGATGGCACCCATTTTGCTTATCTAATGAAAGATCCAGAAAGTGAGGAAGAGGAGAAAAGCAAAAAAGAAAAGACAGATGTAATTCTTGTAGACAAAAACTTCAAATACAATCATCTTTACACCACCTCGATCACTTCTGACAAAGTCGGTAATCGCAAAATCAAACAACTTACTTCAGGCACGTATCACGTGAATGGATTCGATTGGTCGCCCGATGGTTCAACAATTGCTTTTTCCTACGCACCTAACCCCAAGATTAACGATGGCGGACTCGAATCCGATATCTCCACTATTCCTTCAGACAGTGGCAAAATTACCCCTATTGTCAAAAGACCAGGAGTAGATGTAAGTCCTTTGTATTCACCAGATGGTAATTGGATTGCATTCGAATCTACTGGCGGCCAACCCGAGCGTGTCGGACTAAGCGATGTTTACAAAGTGGCTGCGACTGGAGGCGACTTAATTGAATTGCCAAAAACACCTGATCGTAATGCAAGCATTGAGGCATGGGCACCAGATGGTTCTCATCTATTTATTTCAGAAAACTATAAAACATCACATACCCTATTGGCATTACCCTCTGACAATAAAGTAAAAGTATTAAAAGGAGACTTTATTGGATACTCAGATTCAAAATTGCCAATCCTCACTTCCTTAAAAGGTTCAAGCGGTTCATTTTCAATCAGCAAGAATGGCAACAAAATGAGTTATACATTTGAAGATGTAAATACGCCCGAAGAAGTATTTATAGCCGGTCTTAAAGGAGAAAACAACAAAAAAATAAGTAGTGTTAATGCCGATTTTAACCCACCCGCTTTAGGAAAAACAGAATTGATCTCCTGGAAATCAAAGGATGGGTTAGTAATCGAAGGCTTGATTACCTATCCGGTTGGTTTCGAGAAAGGCAAGAAGTATCCAATTGTGCTACAAATTCACGGTGGCCCGGCTGGTGTCTTTTCACAAAGTTATACAGGAGCACCAGGTATTTACATGACTCAATATTTTGCTCAGCAAGGTTTTATCGTGTTGCGACCTAATCCACGAGGCAGTTCTGGCTATGGAAAAGAATTTCGTTATTCCAATGTACGCGATTGGGGCTTCGGAGATTATCAGGATTTAATTACAGGTGTTGATCACGTTTTGGCTATGGGCATTGCCGATAGCGACAAACAGTTTGTAATGGGCTGGAGTTATGGCGGCTACATGACCAGTTGGGTAGTAACCCAAACAGATCGCTTTAAAGCCGCCAGTATGGGTGCTGGTTTGCCCAACCTCGTGAGTATGGTCACCACTACTGATATTCCCGATTATATTGTGGCGCATGCTGGAGGAAAAGAATTCTGGGAAGAGTATGAAGAGTACGAAAAACACTCCGCCATCTATCAAATCAAAAATGCAAAAACACCTACTCAAGTAATCCACGGTGCCAACGATCTACGTGTTCCCTTTACTCAAGGGCAGGAGTTTTATAATGCCCTCAAGCGCAAAGGGGTAGACACTGAAATGATTGTTTACCCTCGCACACCGCACGGGCCACAGGAACCGAAACTTCTAATGGATGTTAGCCCAAGAATAATGACTTGGTTTGAGAAATATATGAACTGATAGAGACCATCAAATACTTCTCCTTAGTCACTTCAGCTTACATTTTTTTAGAAAGGTGGCTGAGACTTATATGATTTTATATTGCAAGCTCGTCCAGCCACCACCATTGTGAACCTCCATAAAACCATTTGATTTTAAGATACGTCTTGCTGATCCGCTTCGCATTCCAGAAGCACAACATGTAATGATGACTTTATCCTTCTTAAATCGTCCCAAGTGGTTCTGCAGATCCTGAACAGGAATATTGATTGATCCTTTGATGCAACCACCTTGGTATTCGCCTTTTGTGCGCACATCAACAATGATAGCTCCACCTTTTACCAGTTCTTTGTAGTCAATTCTAGGGCCGAAGCCCAACAGATTTTTTAGCTGTTCTAACATTGTCTTATAATTAATAAGTTGAGTGAGCTGCATTTATCTCCATCCAACATCCTCCATTCTCACACTGAACTCCAATACCATTTAAATATGCGGCTACCTGGCCACTGCGATTCCCAGAAGCACAACACAAAAGAATAGGCTGATCCATACCTTTAAATTCCTCCAAACGTTGAACAACCTCTTGCATTGGTATATTAATACTTCCGGGCACATGGCCACCAGCAAACTCCTGTGGAGTCCTTACATCTACGATCACTTTCTTCATATTACTTTTACCTTAGAACTTTATGAATACAAAAATCGGAGAATTTGAGTAGAATGTATGTAACCAAAGTTACACACCTTCAAAATTATCATTAAAGAATAATGCAACGAATTTAACCAAACATGATTTAGGCGATCTCCTCACCAGGCCTTGTTTTCCACCGCTCATGCATCCATACCCACTGAGAGGGGTGTGCACGTACTTGCTCTTCAATAAATGAAGTATAGTTCTGTGTATTCACCACCATATCATGTTCTTCATCGCCTGTGAGCACCAGCGGGATCTCAGGAAGAATATGCATGTGCTGCATACCATCTTCTCCCAAATAAATATAGGTCGGCACCACGGCTGCACCTGTTTTCATAGCAAGTATGGTCGCCCCCACTGGTGTTGCGGCTTTCATGCCAAAGAAATCAACAAAACGACTTTTTACTTTCGTATCCTGATCAATGAGTATGGCAATAGATCCTGCTGTCTTTAGAGCTTTAATTAGTCGCAATGTTTCTTTACCTCGCTCCACGGCTACCGCACCATAGGCATTTCTGTAGTTGAATAATAAATCATTTAGACGCTCATCTTTTAGAGGAGTGCCAATAATATTGGGCTTAAGCCCTCGCAGTGCCATGTTAGTAATCTGTAGGTCAAAAGCGCCCAAATGACATGTGAGGAAAATTACTCCTTTACCCTTAGCTGAGGCTGCGTCAAAATTTTCAATGCCGTAGGTGACGAGGAATTTATTTAAGTCTTCCATCGATTTCACGCTGCGGGCACGCAATACATCACCGGCATTTTTACCTAGCATCCTGAACGTTTCTTTGCCAAGATCAAGGATCTCGCGCAATGATTTTTCTTTATTGTACGCCAATCCCAAGTGCAGAATAATTAGTTCGCGGGTCTTATTGGCAAATGTATAGGCTATCCTTCCCAACATACCACAGAACCACAACCACAGTTTTCTTGGAATAAGATTGGAAACGAATATCAGGAAACGAACAAAATAGTAGATGATCGTGTACTTCGCTCTCTTTTTAAAGGGTCGTTTTGCCATAATTGAGCTCAAAGATAATGTTCACATTCATTATATTCACGCAAAGAGGCACTTTGCTTGAACTTACTATTTAATTCACTCTTAAGGTGATGACTCTCTATCTTGTACGACATGCTAAATCCAGTTGGGAGAATCCTGATCTAAGTGATTTTGACCGACCACTCAACGAACGAGGCAGGAAAGATGCACCTCGGATGGGCAAAAGAATAAAAGAAAGAGAAATTACACCCGACCTCATGCTGAGTAGCCCTGCCAATAGAGCAATATCCACCTGTAAAGAAATTGCATCTATTCTCGGTTATGATGTATCCAGAATAAAAACAGACCGCAGGATTTATCATGCAGGGGAAGCAGAACTGACCACAGTATTAAGTGAGCTTAGTGACACGCAAAGGATTGTGATGCTATTTGGGCATAATCCCGGTTTTACTGAATTCGCCAACATTTTGTTTAATGAGCATATTATGAATATACCCACATGTGGCATTGTAGGCGGTAAACTTAAAATTAAATCATGGAGTGAAATAAATGCTGGGTGCGGGAAATTAGAATTTTTCGATTTCCCTAAGAAAAACAAAAAGAAGAGTTAAGGCTAAGGGATTAAGTCTACTGCTTTCTTTTTCAAGAAACCTTCTTCTTTAAAACGAAAGCCTGCTACTAAGCGCACTGTTGCAATTGTATTTTGAAATGTTGTCCTCTCGTAAGTTACATTTCTTGATTGTGAAGTAAAGCTTAACCCACTGAAGAAACGCTCACCATTATATCCAATTCCTACTCTTCCTAAAGAATAAAAATCAATGCGAATATCGTTTTCAGCCTGACTTAGCAGTTCTTTATACCTCACCCAATAATGAGCAGGACCCAACGCCAATGTTAGGTTGAGGAAAAAATTCTTAACAACGAAAGTATGACTGTACCCGGGAGCAAACCCAAGGGAAGTGAACCTTAATTGATTTACAGAAGCGCCATCTCCCCAATCCATCCAGCGACTAGATGGAATCAATGCGGAGTCAGCTTGCATAGTAAAAGAACTCAATACGTAACTCACCAAAAAAGAACCTCTTGCTACTTTTTGCCTTTCACTAAAAAGATAAGGCGCTCTTAATGAAAATTCATCATGGTTAAAAATATAAGTAAATGACATTCCTGAGTTTCGTGTTGTCAAATCCGGACGCTGTGGAAAAGCTTGCCCTTTAGGTACGATAAGCCCAGGATCCTGAACATAAAACCCATTGTACCTCTGATAGTAAACATCAGCAAACCATTGTTTTCCAATTGCTGTTAATTGCAAATCCCTCACATCACTTTCCCCATAAAGCTGCTCACTCTCTATGTTCAGGGGTAAACCAAACACTATTCCCAAGTTGACATCAAATAGATTAATATTAAAGCCAGCACTTACCGAGTGATTCGCCTTGAACGTATATGCCTTTTTTGTATCTTCCGCTGATACGAGATCAAAATCCAAATCATTCTTTTTGATCAGCGGACCTAAAAAAAAATAATGTGAATAGGATTGGATATAATTATCGCGCAGCGAATCCTTTTCAAGGAGCTCTCCTGCAACTAGGGCAGGCCAACATAATATTACTGTTACCAGGAAAGCGCGTACCATTATAAAATGTACTCGCTCAGATCACGGTTTTTAACTAGCCCTGCTAATTTCTCACTTACCATATCTTCTGTAATCAGAATTTTGGAATTAGCTCCAATTTTATCAGGCACATCAAATAAAAATTCGTTGAGCAATTTACTTACAACCGTTTGAAGTCTTCTGGCTCCTATGTTTTCTAGTTCGGAATTAATTGTAAAAGCAGTTTCAGCAATAGCATCTATTGCCGATTCGGCAAACTCTATCACAACTCCTTCAGCCTCAAACAAAGCAATGTACTGTTTGGTCAAAGCATTTTTAGGTTCTTTCAATATTCTTACAAAATCAGCCTTAGTCAAATTGTCCAACTCTACTCTAATTGGAAAACGACCTTGTAATTCAGGAATCAAATCAGATGGCTTTGAAATATGGAATGCTCCTGCTGCTATAAACAACATATGATCAGTTTTTACAATACCGTGTTTTGTATTTACGGTACTTCCTTCTACTATAGGCAATAAGTCGCGTTGCACTCCTTCTCTGCTTACATCAGGTCCTCCCTTTTTACTGGCACCAGAAGCTACCTTATCGATTTCATCAATAAATATGATTCCTGAGTTTTCAGCAACATGAATTGCCTCCTCCTTCACCTCATCCATATCGATCAACTTAGAAGCTTCCTCCTCGAGCAATAGTTTTCTCGCCTCAGCCACCGTTACTTTTCTCTTCTTCGCCTTCTTTGGCATCATTCCGCTGATCATGTCCTGCAGGTTCATCATTGATGCTTCATCCATCATGCCCGCACCAACCATACCTACGCCCGGACCGCCTTTCTGATTGATTTGGATTTCCACTTTCCTATCCTCCAGTTCACCATTTTTTATTTTATCCCTAAAGAGATTTCTCGTCCGTTCATTCAGCTCAGCATCTGAAGAAGGTGCTTTATCCGTGTCTCCGTTACTTACAGGTAGCGGTTTAACCCCAGTATTCTTCAAAGGTGGAATCAAAGCGTTCAATATAATTTCGTCAACAATTAAAGCTGCTTTCTCTTTGACTTCTTCCTTCTTTCGGGCCTTCACCATATTTACAGCCTGCTCTACCAAATCACGTACCATGCTTTCCACATCACGGCCTACATAACCCACTTCGGTAAACTTAGAAGCTTCGACTTTTATAAAAGGGGCATCCGACAACTTCGCAAGTCTTCGGGCAATCTCAGTTTTTCCAACACCTGTCGCCCCAATCATTAATATGTTGTTAGGAATAATTTCTGATTTTATCTCCGACTTCACGCTCATTCTCCTCCATCGGTTACGCAACGCAATGGCAACATTTCGCTTGGCATCATCCTGCCCAATGATGTACTTATCCAACTCTTCAACAATCTGGCGTGGCGTTAAATATTTTGAATCCATCATAAACTATCTCCTATTTAAAATTTTGTTTGTATTGACACTTAAAGAAAGTTGATATGCTCCCCCTGTTACATATCCGACTCTACTAAAAGCTAAACTCATTTGCTTTAATTGGGCGATGGCTCCTACAGAAACACCAGATCCACCTCCGACTGTCTCCAGTTTCAACTCTTTATGTTTTAAAAAATTGTAACCAAAAAGAATATTTACATTTCTGTGAATCAAAAGCTCAGCACCAAAGTTAAGATGACTCAATACTTTATCCAACGTATTCATTTCTTCATCTAAATTAGCCCCCTCATAAGGAACTTTGTAATCGGTAAGCCGATACGCACTTGCAGAAAATCGTATCGGCATATGCTCAGGTTTGTAAGTAACACCAGCCTGAACGTCAAAAGGCAATTGTGATGAACTCGTGGGGCTATACTCATCCAGTACAACTCCCATGTTTTTGATGACCAATCCAATACTCAATTCCTTTGTAGGATGTACGAATGCTCCTCCTAAATCCAACAGCAATGCACTCGCTCTATATCCCGCCAAATTGGAAAACACTCCCTTTATATTAACTCCAAAACGGAAGAGATTTGTCTGGTGTGATTTACCAATAGTAAGAGTCGTTTCCCCAGAGTTGAATGAACCTGTAGGGGTTCCAAGAATATCATACCCATCAATGTTACCCAAATTCAAATGGTTAACTGCAAAACTCAACGCCCCGATGTTTTTAAACCCATGTTGATAAGAAAAACTAGATAGCCCGGTGCCCGCAAAATAGAACAGATGATTTGCAGAAGCCCATCCATTTAGTGTATCAGATGAAAGAGCAGGGTTGTATTGAAAAAAGTCTACACTATAATCCGCTTTTGAAACGTTTACACCTCCTAAGCCAGACAAAACAGCATTGGACGGTAACTCCAAGGAGGGAAAAGATTTTGAGTTGGATTGAGCCGCAACTTCTTGCATCAAAAGCATAAATGCCATCATGGCCAATGTATGCTTTATATTCCGTTTCTTATAAAGAAAAATGGAGCCCAACTTCATCCACAAGCAAGTTAATAAAGTATGGGCATTGATCTAGTTCGTTTTATTTTCAGTAAACTGAAATTCAATAGGCTTAGCAACCTTTTCCTTTAGTAGCGCAATCTTCAACACCTCATCTACTCCATCCACAAAATGGAATTTCACCCCTCGGGTATAGTTCTTTTCTATTTCGTCTATATCACGCTTGTTCTTTTTACTCAAGATAATTTCTTTGATACCGCTTCTTTTTGCTGCTAGAATTTTTTCCTTAACTCCACCAACAGGCAATACCTTGCCGCGCAGAGTAATTTCACCAGTCATCGCCAATTTGGCTTTTACCTTACGCTGCGTAAAGCTTGAAGCTAACGAAGTTAACATCGTAATTCCTGCAGAAGGACCATCCTTTGGTATTGCTCCAGCAGGAACATGAACATGCAAATCATATTGTTGAAAAGCGCGATGATCAATTTTCAGATCAGCTGCTCTGGATTTTAAATAAGACAATGCAGCTACTGCAGATTCCTTCATCACATCACCTAATTGCCCGGAAAGTGTAAGCACACCCTTACCACGACTCAAACTGGACTCCACAAACAAGATGTCGCCACCTACCTGTGTCCAGGCAAGGCCGGTAACTACCCCTGCTGTTTCATTATCCTGATACAGTTCTTCATCAAAAATTTCAGCTCCGAGTACTTTTACTACAAATGAAGATGAAACCACTTTAGGTACCTCTTCATCCATTGCTACCGATTTGGCCAGATTGCGAACTACTGAACCAATTTTTCTTTCCAAGTTCCTTACACCCGACTCCCTTGTATAGGCTTCAATTATCTTTTTGATGGCATCATTATCAAATTTTATTTTGTGGGATTTAAGTCCATGCTCATCCAACTGCTTTGGAACCAAATGCTTTTTGGCGATCTGCTCCTTCTCCTCCACTGTATAACCCGTTAGGTCTATCACCTCCATACGATCACGCAAAGCAGGATGAATGGTATCTAGTGAATTAGCTGTAGCTATAAAAAGCACTTTTGACAAATCGAACTCTATCTCCAAATAGTTATCTGCAAATGAATTGTTTTGTTCGGGATCCAGTACCTCAAGTAATGCTGAAGAGGGATCTCCCCTAAAGTCAGAACGCACTTTATCAATCTCATCTAATATAAAAACCGGATTGGATGACTTTGATTTTTTTATGTTCTGCACAATCTTTCCAGGCATTGCACCTACATAAGTTTTTCTGTGTCCGCGTATTTCCGCCTCATCATGCACACCCCCTAAAGACATACGCACATAATTTCTTTGCAATGATTTGGCGATGGATTTGCCTAATGAGGTTTTACCAACTCCGGGAGGGCCGTGCAAACAAAGGATAGGCCCTTTCATATCTTGCTTGAGTTTCAGCACTGCCAGGTATTCAAGTATCCTGTTTTTTACTTTGGTAAGACCGTAATGATCTTTATCCAAAATTCTTTTGGCACGTTTTAAATCAAAGTCATCTTCAGTGTAATCAGCCCACGGAAGATCAAGCATGAATTCAATATAATTCATCGCTACAGGAAACTCTGCGGCCTGAGGATTGATGCGCTGAAGTTTATCAAGCTCTTTATTGAAGTGCTCTGACACTTCTTTAGACCATTTTTTTTCCTTTCCCTTCGCTCTCAATTTTTCTACTTCTTTATCTGGTCCATCAAACCCCAACTCATCCTGAAGTACTCTTATTTGCTGGCGTAGAAAATAGTCACGCTGCTGCTGATCGATGTCGGTGTGTACTTTTTTCTGAATTTCGTATTTAATCTCCAACATCTGAATTTCCTTCAGCATGTACTTGAGCAATAATGTGCCCCTATCCAGAATATTATTGGTTTCAAGGATCTTTTGCTTGTCCTTCACCTCTACATTCAGATTGGAAGATAAAAAGTGAATAAGGAATGAAGTGCTGTGGATGTTATCCAACGCCACCTGTGCTTCCTGCGGAATTTCAGGGTTTAGTTTTAAAACCTTAGAAGCCGCATCCTGAAGCGACTGCACCAACGCCTTTACCTCATGTCCTTTTTTTTCAGGCTTAGGATCTGAAAGCAATTCCACACGTGCTGTAAGGTAAGGGTCTTCGTTAAGAAACTTCTTAACAGAAAATCTGTTTTTACCTTGAATGATAATAGTGGTATTTCCATCCGGTAACACCAACATTTTGATGATTCTGGCTATGGTTCCATACTGGTAAAGATCTCCAGCTGCCGGCTCCTCTGCATTTTTTGTTTTTTGAGCAATGACACCTACAATCCTATTGCCCTGATAGGCCTTTTTAATCAACCGAATTGATTTCTGTCTTGTAACAGTGATGGGAATAACCACCCCAGGAAAAAGTACTGTGTTTTTTATAGGAAGAATAGAAAGTTCCTTTGGTAAATCCTCAGGCTTAAGATCAGATTCCTGTTCAGGATTGATCATTTGTATCAGGTCTTCGGAGTCGTCTTGCACAATCGGTGCTATTTCAAGTGTCTTAAACATATGTATACAACGTGTCAATTTGACGCATTAATGACTTGTAGTCAATAAAATTTATTTGAAGCATGGTATAGTCAATAGCAATGCCAAAAGCGCCATAAATGACCTAAATTTGTTTAAACTTAAGCTTTGAGTCAAAGTAATGTGCAGAAGTACAGCGTGAAAAAGCCCATATTAACAGCCGTATCGGTAATTCTATTGTTTTTTTATTTTGAGGGCAACGCACAAAAAAGGCCCAAAAAACTAAAAAATGCAGGTGTTGTCGCTCTTGATGACTCCCTAACCACATTCAGCCAGTCTGACATATTCGATTTCCCCAATGTCAATTCAGAGCGTTTTTATATCAATAATAAGGCACTTCAGGAAATACAACGATATGACAATGCCGGAGTTGACGAAAAACTTTACCAAACTTTAAAAAACTATGTAAGGAATTTTGGTGTGGAGAATTTCAGTAAAAATGTTCCAATGCTTTGGAAGCTTGCCAAGCTATCAGAGACACAAGGATCTCCTGGAGAAGCCATCCTAATCTACAAACTCATCCTTAAACACCATCAGCAAGGAATTAACATTGAAGAATTATTCCATGTCTATGACTCTATTGAAACTGATAAAAAAGAATTTTATGTGCCTCTTGATTACTACTACGAGCTGGTTGATTTGCGCAAAGAGATTGATACTCTGAGGCCACCTCAATCTGTATTGATTAATATGGGAGATGATATCAATTCTTTGAAAGAAGACTATGGCCCCACCATTGGAGGTGTAGATGATATATTATTGTTTACTTCAAAACGCAACCTCAAATATGTGGCCGGAGAACGGGTAATTAATGAAGACCTCTTCTTTAGCTTGACGATGCCTGGAGGGTACTGGGGAAAAGCACAGGAGTTTACAACCATCAACACCAGCTACAACGAAGGCTCTGCCTGCTTAAGCAAGGATGGAAGGCAATTGTTTTTTTCAAGATGCAACTCACCTGGTTCATTGGGTAATTGTGACCTTTATGTAAGCACACTGGGAGCTGATAGCGTTTGGTCTGCCAGCAAAAACCTGGGAATCACGATCAACAGTACAGGTTGGGATTCACACCCCAGCCTTACACACAGTGGAGACACACTCTACTTTGCCTCCAATCGCGCGGGAGGGTTCGGTCTCTCTGACATTTATTATAGTGTAAAAGATGAAAAAGGAGATTGGCAAAAAGCCAAAAACGCAGGACCAAACATCAACACACGCAATAGTGAAGTCAGCCCTTTCTTTCATCATAAATTCAATGTGCTCTATTTCAGTTCCAACGGGCACCCGCTCAATTTTGGTGAATTCGATATTTATAAATCCTATTTCAGAAATGGTAGCTGGATAGAGCCTCGAAATATAGGCCCACTAGTAAATGGCGCAGGAAGTGAATACTATTTTACCATCGATTCAGAGTCAAAGTCACTTTATTATGCCAGGTCCGTAGAGGAAGATATTAACAACCTTGACCTTTATTCATTTCCAGTTCCAATGGGCGCACAACCTGAAGCTAATATTGCACTTAAAGGATCATTAAAAAGCAGTCAAACTGGAGAACCATTAAAAGGCATTGTGTCAATTATTGATCTTGATGAGGGTGTGGAAGTGGCTCCAAAATATTTGAGAGATGACGGTACCTTTAATTTTGAACTGATTAATAAGCGAAATTATTTATTGATCATACAAGGAGATGATTTCTTCAGAATTGAAGAGCTTTTCTTTCTGGATGGTGAAATGCAAATGGACCGTGAAGCAGATCCTATTGAAAGTAAAATAGCTTTTGAATCCCTCGAATTTGAGAATGGGAAAGCAGATATTCTTGAAGCCATGCACCGTGATCTGGATAAGGTTGCCAATTTTTTAATTGATCATCCTGCGTTAGGGCTGCGTATATCAGGCCATACTGATTCAGCAGGAAAGGAGGAAGCCAACCTCAAACTTTCCCAGGATCGTGCAGATGCTATCAAGCGTTACCTGATTGAAGAGTTTAATATCAAAGACTCCCGTGTAGAAGCAATTGGGTATGGAAGCTCAAAACCCATTGTTGAGGAACTGACCAATAAGGACAGGCAACTCAACAGAAGGGTTGAATTTGAAATTTTTAAAAGTGATTGATTAACCGCCTGTTATCAGCTTGGCGATGTCGTTGTAGAATACGAACACCATCAAAATCAGTAGCATGGCCATTCCCACTTTCATTGCAGCTTCAAAAAACTTTTCCGAAGGCTCGCGCCCACTGATCATTTCATAAAGAAGGAATACTACATAGCCACCATCCAAAGCTGGAATAGGCAACAGGTTCATAAAAGCCAGCACCATAGAAAGTAATCCAGTCATTCTCCAAAAACGCTCCCAGTCCCACTTCGTACCAAAAGCCTGAGCCATACCTATTGGGCCAGACAAAGATTTCTGAAAAGAAATATCTCCAGAGAATATTTTTTTGAATGCTTTTAATTGCAAAAAGATAACTCCAAATGCGCGCTCAGTACCCAATCCTATAGACTCACCAAACCCATAATTAACATTAGCCAACTGATCTTTATCTAAACCTTGAGGAAGAAACCCAATCACATCATATCCTTTGAAGCTCTCCGCAAATGTGAGCACCTCTGCATCACGTTGCACTTTGAATGCTATAGAATCGCGCGGTCCGGCCTTTACGATATCGATTACTTCATCCTGATAAGCAACAGGCTTACCGTCTACTTCAAGAAATTTATCACCAGGCTTTAAGCCTACTTTACTACTAATGCTTTCTTTCTCTGCTATAGTACCATCCTCAGCTTTATATGGTGCCACTTTCGAAATCATTCCAACAACAGCAGGAATGCGCGGAGCTACAAAACTCGCTGCAGCCTCCTTACTGTTAAAGTTTTCTATAAAGTTTGAAGGGATTGCAATATTCACTTCCTGATCGTCTCTTAAAACTGTATAGTAAGAGTCTTGAGATAGCAGAACATCAGGCTTAATGATCTCCTGAAAATCATCAAAATCATTACCGTTGATTTTTACAATTTTGTCACCGGTTTCAAATCCTATTTCCTTACCAAGGGCTAAGGCATCTATTCCGCCATTGTTGTTGATTAAATCTTTAGGAATGTAGGTGTCCCCAAGAAAGTAGGTAAGTCCTACAAAAATCAATATTCCTGTAATCACATTGACAATGATTCCACCAAGCATTACGATAAGTCTTTGCCATGCCGGTTTAGCACGAAACTCCCAAGGTTGGGGCGGCAATTTCATTTGCTCCTTATCCATACTCTCATCCACCATTCCGGCTATCTTCACATATCCACCTAGTGGAAACCAGCCTATCCCAAACTCGGTATCACCAATCTTTTTCTTAAAAAGAGAAAAATTGAGCACGTTGGCCATCGGGAAAAGAAAATCGAAGAAAAGGTAAAACTTCTCCACCTTGATGTTGAACATCCTGGCGGTAATGAAGTGACCCCATTCATGTACTGCTATTAAAATTGAAAGGCTCAGCAGAAGCTGGGCCGTCATAATCATTCCTTCCATGCTAATTATTACTTTTCTCTAAAATCTACTTTTTAATACACTCAGTGGCTATAATTCTGGTTTCACGATCAGTAGCCACATAGTCTTCATAGGTCGGATGCGCCACAAAACTTATTTTCTCCATGCACTTCTCCAATACTCTCGACATATCCAGAAAACCAATATTATCCTTCAAAAATTCCGCCACAACGATCTCATTGGCTGCATTCAGCACACAAGGCATGTTCCCACCTCTGTGCAATGCCTCAAAAGCCAGCGCAAGATTACGAAAAGTTTCTGTATCGGGCTGCTCAAAAGTAAGTGCTGGGTATTTTGTGAAGTCAAAACGCTCAAAATCCGTCTTTAATCGCTCAGGATAAGTCATTGCAAATTGTATGGGTAAACGCATATCAGGCAGGCCAAGTTGCGCTTTTAGAGATCCATCCTGAAATTGCACTAACGAATGCACTATTGATTGTGGATGTACAACTACTTCCACTTCATTTGGTTTAAGGCCAAATAGCCATTTCGCTTCAATTACCTCCAGACCCTTGTTCATTAACGTTGCAGAGTCAATGGTCACTTTAGCACCCATCGTCCAGTTGGGATGTTTAAGCGCCTGGGCTTTAGTAACCGACTCGAGTTCGGAACATTTCATACCCCTAAAAGGTCCACCTGAGGCAGTAAGAATGATTTTCTCAATCTTATTTTCAAACTCTCCAACTATACACTGAAAAATAGCAGAGTGCTCTGAATCCACAGGATAAATATTTACTCCTTTTTCTTTGGCCAACGAGGTAATCAACTCACCCGCAACCACTAATGTTTCCTTGTTGGCAAGTGCAATGGGCTTGCCTGCCTCAATGGCTTTTATAGTAGGACGTAATCCTGAATATCCTACAACAGCAGTGAGCACCAAATCAATGGTATCCATCTGAACTACCGAAGCTAACGCATTCTCACCGGCATAAACCTTTATGTCTTTTGAATCCAAAGCTTCGTGAACTTTCGTATAGTGCTCCTCATTAACAATGACAACTGTATTGGGTTTAAATTGAAGTGACTGTTCGATGAGCAGGTCAGCATTATTCTGTGCCGTGAGCACTTCTACTTCAAAGTAATCCGGATGTGCTCCAATTACTTCTAATGCTTGAGTGCCTATGCTTCCTGTGGAGCCTAGAATGGCTATGCGTTTTTTTGACTTCAATGGAGGTTTTTAAAATAAGTTTTGTAATGCGGTTTGCCCATCTTCAAAATACCATTGCGTCCAATCATTACCAAGATAAAGACTAACAAAAGGAAGTTTTTAAAATGAAATGGTTTAAGTATAAAAGCGCTAACAATATTTCTCCATGCCTCACTATCCATTTTCCAAAAGAGATAATATGTTGCTGCTTGTTGGTAAATCAATGAAGGATTGGCTTCGTATCTCTGAGACAGTTCTTTAAGATGTTTGTCCAATTTTTCAGAATTGTTATTCATCAGATCATCTACTCCATTAGCTCTACGCTGCTTCGACAAGTTCGTGATTAAATTATCCAGATTGGCAAACCTGATTGTATAACTCTTTCTAGACAAAGATGTTTTTAGAATTCGGTAGTAATATAATTTCTCAGGAAGATTAGTTGCCTTAAATCGATCCACGATACGAGCAGCAAGATCAGAATCCGCGATGTTATCTCTAAAATACGGACGATATAACTCATGAAATTCATCAATCACTTGCTTCCGCATAATGGTTGTAGGGCCATGAAACTGGGGCTTTTGCAAAATTTCCTCACGGATAGACTCATAATCTGTTGAGAGATTCATATTTCTAACAATAAAGCCTTGCTCATCTATTGCCGAATAAGAAGTGCCACACATTGCAAGTTCACTATTCTCATCAAGTAGTTTTATCTGCTTTTCAAGTCGAGCAGGATGAGATGCATCATCTGCATCAGTTATAGTAAAAAACTCAGTTTGAATTTTATGGATCACTTCATTGACCACAGTTACCCTTCCCCTATTCTCGTTATGGTAGATTTTTGATACACGAGCGTCATTTATTCCGTCAATCACCTGGCGCGTGCCGTCAGTTGATCCATCATCAATAATCCAAAGCTGAAAATCGGGAAACGTTTGATTCAAAAGACTTACTACTGCCTCGCCTATGTACAATTCAACATTGTAGGCAGGCATTATAATAGTTAGTCTAGGGGGTAAGCGCGTCACTTATTGATCAATTGAATACGCGACCATTGTATCAGCGATTTTTCGATCATTCGAAAGGCGGGGTACTTTATTTTGGCCTCCCAATTTTCCAAGTGATTTCATGTATTCGATAAACGAATTCCTTTTCAATGGAGTGATGACTAATTTCCTTAAAATATTACCCGTGATCAAATCATCGTAGTAAACATTCAATGCACGTAGGTGTTCATCTAACGTAACAGAAAATGCTGTGAAATCTTTGGGTGGTTGAGCAAACTCCACCAGCCATTCATGATGAGGGAGCCCATCCTTTGGTGTCACTTGAGGCGCTACCGTAAACTCCACCAACTCAACCTCAGGAAATTGTTCCATAGTGGCTTTCATTGCTTTCTCCACCTCCTCACCAATCACATGTTCTCCAAAGGCTGAGATAAAGTGTTTGATTCTACCGCTCACAATTATGCGGTAAGGGTTTTTAGAAACAAACTTGATGGTGTCACCGATGGAGTATCCCCACAGCCCCGCATTACTATTGATAATCAAAGCATAATTCTTCTCCAACTCCACTTCCTCAATCGAAAGCCTTGTTGGGTGTTCATTAAAATATTCATCGGCTGGTATAAATTCGTAAAAGATGCCTGTGTTTAAAAGCATCAACATGCCTTCCGCACGTTGAGAATCCTGATAAGCAATAAACCCTTCGGAAGCTGGATACAATTCAATAGAATCAATCTTTTTACCTATTGATTCGAACAGCTTAGCGCGATAGGGCTCAAAGTTGACGCCACCATATACAAAAAGGGAAAAGTCTGGAAAGACATCCATTATCTTCTTCCCTGTTCTTGCCTGTATCCTGTCAAAATACATTTGCACCCAAGGGGGAATACCCGATATGAGAGACATTTTTTCATCAATAGTCTCATCAATTATCTTCTCCAGTTTTTCTTCCCAATCTTCAATGCAATTGGTGGCGTAAGAAGGCATCTGGTTTCCTCGTAAATATCCTGGCACATGGTGATTCACTATACCTGACAGTCTGCCAGTGTTGATACCCGCCTTTTGAGCCAGCTCGGGGCTACCCGATAAGAAAATAAGTTTATCATCCAGAAATGCACTTCTTCCCGACTCATGCACATAACTCAGCAACGCATTACGAGCACTGTTGATATGATTAGGAATAGAATCTTTTGTAACAGGAATATATTTTGTGCCGGAAGTTGTGCCGGAAGTTTTAGACAAATAAGCTGGTTTCCCTGGCCACAAAATATCCGGTTTACCTTCTACTATTAAATCGAAATAGGGCTTCAAAGCCTCGTAATCTTTTATTGGTACAGTCTTTTTAAAATCATCGTATGACTTTAACTCATTGAAGTGATGATCTTTTCCGAACTGAGTATCAACCGCCTTTGCAACGATGCTGGCTCTTATGCGCTCTTGAGATAAACCCGGCTGGGAGGCCCATCGCTTCGTTTGTGAATCGACTATTGAGGCAAATGGTTTAGCAAGTATCGAACGGATTCCCATAGTTTGTAAAAGTAGAAAAAGTTAGGCTGAGCCGAAGGAATCTGACATTTCTTCCGTCAGAATACTTTGGGATCATATTTGTTGCAGAACCATCGGTAATTTTCGAAACTTCGATGAAGGCTGTAGCGTTGTAATCAAAACATTTGGACATGAATACACTCAAAACAATTGTTATTGGATTTTTGGCTGGCATTGCAGGAGCATATGCTTTTTTCACCTATCAAATTGAAGATGGTGCTTTATCCCAATCTGAAGAGGGGCCATTCAACGTAGCTTCATATACTTCCGAGGATACTTATCGTCCTACCATTACAGCTCCAAGAGAAAATTCAAGCCTGGCCAATGTAGACTTCAGCACAGCGGCAGAATTATCCATTCCAAGTGTCGTTTATATCAACAGTATATCTCAAAGTGGCGCCTCCTATTCTTATTGGGATATGCTCTTCAATGGAAGGTCTCAAACACAGGTAAGTTCAGGATCAGGGGTCATTTTTACCAATGACGGATATATTGTCACTAACAATCACGTAGTCGAATCAGCTGAAAAAATACAGGTCATTTATAACAAGAAGGTATATGACGCAGAACTGATCGGAACCGATCCTTCCACGGATTTGGCAGTTCTTAAAATCGAAGAAACCAATCTACCGGCCATCACTTTGGGCAGTTCCACCAATCTTTCAGTTGGAGAATGGGTGCTTGCGGTCGGAAACCCTTTTTCATTGTCATCAACCGTTACCGCAGGCATTGTGAGTGCCAAAGGGAGAAGAATAAATATTGTAGACGATAAATTTCCCATTGAATCCTTCATCCAGACGGATGCCGCCATTAACCCTGGAAATAGCGGAGGAGCACTGGTCAATAAGAACGGTGAATTGGTAGGTATTAATACTGCCATTCTTTCCCGCACTGGCTCGTATACCGGTTATGCTTTTGCAGTTCCCATTGATATCGCCAGAAAAATAGTGGAAGATCTTGTCAAGTATGGC
>JBATLM010000255.1:0-8591 GCA_049289315.1 Cyclobacteriaceae bacterium | reverse complement strand
TGATGAAGGCGTTTACTTTCCAACAACCTTTTGAGGATGATCTTAACTTTTTATATGGCACCATATTCACGGGTGCACCCTTAACTAAAAAGGCCGACAGCAGGAACGTATGCATTTTTGCAGAGGGTGAAGTAGACCGCAGCCCGACAGGCACTGGTGTAAGCGGACGAATGGCATTGCACTATGTAAAAGGAGATATCAAAGTTGGTGAGTCTATGGTGATTGAAAGCATTGTAGGTAGTGCTTTTACATGTCAGGTGAAAGAAGTGACAAAGTTTGGTCCTTATGATGCGGTAATTCCTGAGGTGGAAGGCACTGCGCACATAACAGGTAAACATACTTTTGTGATTGATCCTGAAGATCCGTTGAAGGGTGGGTTTATTTTTAGATAGTTGGTTGTCAGTGGTTGCTTGTTATTAGTGGATGTGGTGTCGGTATTTGGTGATCGACTGCTCTTTTCCTTACTAAAAACTAATAATCCACAACTAAAAACTTCTCATTATTCCCTATATTCATTTTCAAAAAAAAAAGCATGTTTAAGAAAATCCGCTCCTTACTGTTCGTGGCATTGGTGGCACTGCAATCTTGTTCGGCTCAGCCCAAACAAGACATCAACAAAGACGCTTTCAACCTCATCGAAAAGTGGATGGATGCCCAGCGTGATTACCAGCACCTGCCCGGTATCTCTGCCGCCATTGTAAAGAATCAGGAAATCATCTGGAGCAAAGCCTATGGAAACGCCAGCGACAATGTGAATGCCTCCCCCGCTACCCTATACAGCATTTGCTCTATCTCTAAACTTTTTACATCCGTGGCCATCATGCAATTGTATGATGCCGGCAAACTCAGACTGGACGATGAGGTGAAATCTGTTTTGCCTTCCTTCAACATTCAGCAACAGCATAAAGACAGTGGCCCCATCACCATTCGTTCGCTCCTCACCCACTCCTCTGGTTTGCCCAGAGAAGCAGACAGTCCCTACTGGACAGGCCCGGACTTTCCTTTTCCCACCAAAGATGAGATCAACAGCAAGCTAGGTGGACAAGAAACATTGTATCCGGCTTCTACCTATTTCCAATACAGCAACCTAGGCATGTCTTTGCTCGGAGAAGTGATTGAAGAAATTTCCGGGATGCCTTATGATGAGTATGTAGAGAAAAACATTTTGCAGCCGCTGCGCTTGACCAGCACCCATCCGTATATGTCCGAAGAGCAATGGGGGAAAGAGCTGGCTGTAGGTTACGGAGCCATGAAACGCGATGGCACGCGCGACAAGGTGGCCTTATTTGATGCAAAGGGTATTACCGCTGCGGCAGGTTACTCCTCCAATGTAGAAGACCTCGGCAGGTTTGCCAGTTGGCAATTTCGCTTACTGGAAAAAGGCGGAAGTGAATTGATAAAGTCTTCTACCCTAAAAGAAATGCACCGTGTGCAGTGGGTAGATCCCGACTGGGGTGTACACTGGGGACTTGGCTTTGTAGTTTCAGAAAGCGAAGGCACTACCCTGGTCAGTCATGGTGGCTCGTGCCCCGGCTACCGTACCACCTTGCAACTGGACACCAAAAATAAAATGGCATATACAGTGATGATCAATGCGGGTGGGGAAAGTCCGGAGAAGTTTGCTCATCAGTTGCGCCACATCATGGACAAAGTACCAAAGGATAAAAAAGAAAAAAAGTCCACCGCCAATTTGGAGACTTATGCCGGTCGCTACAGCGGACAGCCATGGGGTTCAGAAACCGTAGTGGTGCCGTGGTATGGCGACCTGGCTATTATGGGGCTCCCTACAGACAACCCCGATGAGGCGATGACCCTGTTTCAGCATGTACGCGGAGATACCTTCAAGCGCATACGCGATGACAAAACCCTGGGTGAGGAAGTTACATTTGAAAAAGAAGGCGGCAAGGTGACCAAGATGTGGAGGAACAACAATTTTTCTATGAGGATTAATTAAGGGAGCTGATGGCTAAGTAATCAGTAGGTCGGTTCGGTCTCGAGACAACTAGGAGATTCTTGTTAGTAGTTTACTTCACTCAGAGCTAGCCTGCACGTAGCCCCGCCTGCATGTAACTTTGTGCGGGCAGATTAACGGTTAGTCTTCAAATTCTAGTCGAATTCATTGTTTTAGTGTCAAGGGTATCTCGCAGCCGATATAACGATATAATAGCTACAGTTGCAGTTACCAAAACTGTAACAATTTTTAAAACAATACTATCTTATTAGGAAAATACTTAAGCATGACAAGAGAAGAGTTTATCAAGATGTGTGGAATTTTTGGAGTAGGGCTTCCCTTTCAGTTTCCATTAATGTCTTGCGCATCTGTTGATAAAACCAGCGAACCTTTTAATGGTAAGGTTGTGATAATTGGTGCAGGTGCAGGTGGACTATCAGCAGGTTATCTATTAAAACAACAAAGAACAGATTTTGAAATTCTGGAAGCTTCAGCAAATTATGGAGGAAGAATGAGGATAAATACAGACTTTGTGGATTTTCCAATTCCGTTAGGAGCTGAATGGTTGGAGACAGGTACAGATATATTCCAAAAAATTGTGAATGATTCCTCTGTTCAAGTCAACATCCAAACCATTGAAGATAATCCGGATAGAAAATTCATAAATTCTTCTTGGTATAATTTTTTTGAAGAATACATTGTTCCTTCCATTTCCAACAAAATTGCTTACAATACCATAGTGCAATCTATTGACTATTCAGGAGACCAAGTTGTTATCACTACACAAAATGGAGAACATATAGCTGATAAAGTAATTGTATCTGTTCCACTCAAAATTCTTCAAGATGGAGACATTATTTTTACTCCTGGTCTTCCTCAAGGCAAATTAAATGCTATAAATAACTCTGTTATTTGGGATGGATTTAAGGCATTTTTCGAGTTTTCTACAAAATTTTATGATGATGACTTTGAATTTGAAATAACCCCCTCAAGTGACGGAGAGAAAGTATATTATAATGCTTCTTTTGGTCAAAACACCTCAAAGCACATTCTCGGATTATTTGTAGTGGGGAAACCTGCTCTAGACTATATTTCTCTTTCAGGAAATGATTTGAGAAATTTCATTTTAAACGAACTTGATGGTATATATTCTAATCAAGCAACGTCAAATTATGTAAATCACATTTCTCAAAATTGGAACAACGAGCCATTTATTAAATCAGGTTATATGACTGATGATGCAGATTGGAAAACAGTAAGGGAACTTGGAAAACCCGTTACTAATAAAATATATTTTGCAGGTGGAGCCTACACTGATGGTAATGATTGGGTTTCCGTTCACGCAGCAGCACAATCGGCAAGTAAAGCCGTTGAGGAATTGAATAATTAATAACTCTAGCTCTTGTTGGTGTTGCGCGCAGGGGATAGCGTGGTTCACCAACAGCAAGATGAACCTGAATGAAAGACGCTTTCGTTAATTTTGTTTGTTATTATCGCAAACGCGCCATGAAGGATAAGAAAATGAAGAATTCCCGTTTATTGGTGGACCGTCACGCTTTGATTACATATAGCATCAACAAAGGCAGGAGATAATAATAAAATTATAAAATCACATAATGAAATTAGCAGACGTATCGAAAACTTCAATTGCCACTTCACTTAGAAGTCACGTTATAGAATCGCAAAAAAAGAATCCAATTATCAATGATCCTATGGCAAAGTATTGTTTGGATAAACTTTACTCATTGGCATCAGAGAAAGAGAGAGCACTCTTGTTCGACCGAAAATTACCATTAGCTTTGACTAATCCTCAAGCACTCCGAGCCAGAAAATATGATGAAATAGCAAATGATTTTATTTCAAAAAACCCAGGTTGTACTGTTGTAAATCTCGGATGTGGTTTCGATACTCGATATTGGAGACTAAAAAATAAGAACTGCGAGTATATAGAACTTGATTTACCTGAATTAATTGAAATTAAAAAAGACATTCTCAAAGAACATTTAAGTTATCAACTAATAAGTTGTTCAGTCGTAGATACTTCCTGGATCGACACGGTTACAAAAAGAGGGAATAGTAATATTCTTCTACTTGCTGAAGGTTTGTTCATGTACTTACCCAAAAATGATGTTATAAAACTTCTTAAAACTATTTCAGAAAGATTCAATAATTCACAAATAGCATTGGAAGTTACAAACGAAAAATATACCCGTGGTTTGTGGAGAATGATCACTAGAAGGAAAATAAATTCTCAATTAGGATTCGATGCTGGTTCTTTATTTAAATTTGGTGTTCGAAAAGGCCAAGAAATCGAGTCCTATGGTGATGGTATAAAAGTCATTGAGGAATGGATATATACTGAGGCTGAAGAAGTCCGCCCAAAAATTGCCAAGTATCTAGTGCCTAAAAGATCTCAATGGACAGTGACAGCAACATTAAATAAAGATGAATGACCTCTGTTAATTTTGTTTGTTATCCTGGCAAGCGTACCATGAAAGGTGAGCACAATGAAAACATCTAGTTTGTTGGCGACCCATCCCGCTTTGCCTACACACAACACCAACAAAGGCAGGGGAGCAATCTGCTAACATCGAAACTGCCTAAACTATAAGCACTAAACTCAAATGGACTATCAAACATATAATCCACATCCTGACCTTCGGACAATAGTAAAATGTTATTGGACGTTGGAGATTCCGGAGCAACCGGACATTCAAAAACAACTCATTTTACCGGACGGATGTGTCGATATGTGTTTTATTCTTGGTGATGATATTAAACGTTACACTTCTGCCAATAAATTTATAATTCAGCCAAGGCAAATGCTACTTGGACAAATAACAGAGCAATTCTACATTGAGCCAACAGGATACGTGAACACATTCGCCATTCGCTTTTACCCTTATGGTTTTGCTAATTTCATTGACTTACCACTTAACGAACTTGGCAACAAAGAAACCCCCTTAAATCAATTGTTTGGAGACGAAATTGCTAGACAGTTAGATCAAGAAATAATTCAAGCTAAAACTGTAAACGAAAGAATTGATATAATTGAAAGTTTTCTTTTTGGAAGGCTAAGTGACAAAGTAATCATTGATAACATTGTTAAATCAACGATAGACGCAATGTTTCTATCAAACGGCAGTAGGCCTTTAAATGCTATTCTGAAAGACTACTCACAAAAAAGAAGGCAACTTGAAAGAAATTTCAAAAAACAAATTGGTTTAAGTCCAAAGCAATTGAGTAAAGCAATTCGTTTGCAGGCGACATTACAATTACTGCTCAATCAAACAACAGGAACTTTGACCAACATAGCCTACGAAAATGAATATTACGACCAACCTCATTTCATTAAAGACTTTAAAGAATTCACAGGAATAACGCCAAAAGAATTTTTGACTGATGATAAAATGACTCTTTCTTCCCTGCTCTACAAAAAAGATTGATGTGTCGCATTTTTACAATTCTGACACAAAACTCGAGACTACATTTGCCTAAAGTTTAATCACATCAATAATGGCAATAAAAAACATTCTTTTCGCAACGGTAGTATCGGGTCTTTGTTTTGCTTCTTGTACAAACTCCAACAAACCAAATTCAGAGGCCTTAGTTATGGACACATTAACAAATAACAAATTAAATAATATGAAAAGTTATATTTCACTCTTTGAAATTCCGGCAAACGAAATTTCAAGAGCAGTCAATTTTTATCAAGCAATTCTGAGTATTAAAATTGAAAAAATGGAAATGCCTGAAATGGAAATGGGCATTTTTCCGTATGAAGAGCAAATGGTTCAAGGAGTTATACTCAAAGCCGAAGGATATAAACCATCAGCAGACGGTGTAACCATATATTTAAATGGAGGAGACAATCTTCAGGTTATTCTTGACAAGGTCGAGAAGAATGGGGGAAAAGTTCTTACACCAAAAACACCGCACGCAGACGGCAATGGATACTTTGCAATATTCCTTGACTCTGAAGGAAATAAAATGGGACTTAATTCACCAAACTAAAAGAAAAGGAGCGAACGCATAACCGCTTTGCATCAGCAGGCAACATTGTGAATGTGTCATGTGCTTCACTGCGTATCTCAAAGTGCGTGCTGCTTATTGATCAACTTAGTGAATTTTTATTCCCCACCCCTATTGGGTGTCCATGGTGCGCCCGCATTTTCAAGTTCCTTTTCGTAACTGGCCAGATTTTTAAAAAATGCATCGAAACTTGTTTGGAAGGTTTTGAAACCAACTTCAGCAATTTCTATGTTCTTTTTTTGCGTTTCCGTTGGTAGTTGTGTTGTATCCCAATGCCCATTAACAACATGACCCACCCGCGACATGATGGAGGGAGTTGTGGGTTCATTCATTCGTCCAAATATAGGGTCTCCGGTCAATTGTGTGCGCAGATCAACTAAACTTCCATTCAATGTATTCAAGGTTTCAAACAAGTCGGGGGAAGCCTTAGCAGACTGCTTTAATGCTGCATTCATGAAACGCAATTTTTCGCTCGCTTCGCTCAACCTCCTGTTGGCTCCGGAAATTTGTTTATACAATTCACTCGTTTTTTCCTGGAACGAGGCGATGGCTTTCCAATCGGCTGGAGGCATTTCATACACAGGCTTTACTTTGAATTGCTGAGGTGCTCCCTGAGATTGCAATTCACCATTATTAAGAACAAAAAGTTCTACACTATAGGTGCCGGGTGCTGCTAAAGGTCCTTGAGGAGCGCCTGCCCAAGGTGGCTGAAATGTTGGCTTGGATAAATCGATTGGATTTGGGGCCGATAAACGCAAATCCCAACTAACACGGTTCGTTCCTTTATTGGTTGCACCTTCAATCCAACGAATAGGTGCTCCGCTTTCATTTCGGACTAAAAGCAAAACACCGGCCTCTGTTTCCTTCAATTCGTTTCCTAATTTTTCCCATCCCGGAAACGGAACACTGGCTTTCTGTTCGTTTAATGATTTCTCTTTTGTTTGCCGATTTTCTTTGGCAGTTTTTGGTAACTCATGAATGTAATAAGTAAACACGGCACCAAACGGAGGATTATCTGCTACATAACTTGTGGAGCCTAGCGTAGGCATTCCTTTGGCTTGCATCGGTACATTTGGATTATACCACCATGCATCCCTCACCGTAAAGAGCTTGTTTGTCTTTCCATTTACCGCCTGGCTCATTTCTCTCAGCGGAGCATAATCATCTAATACGTATAATCCTCTTCCGAAGGTCGCCCCCACCAGATCATCATCACGATGCAATTCTAAATCACGAAAGGAAATAGTAGGCACTCCACCATTTAGCTTTATCCAGTTTGCTCCATTATTCACTGTGAAATAAATGCCGTACTCCGTTCCTAAAAACAACAAATTTTTATCCTTATGATCTTGTTTGATTACCCAGACAATAGTTCCTGATGGCAAATCTCCTGCAATGGATTTCCAGGATTTTCCTTTATCTGAACTCATAAAAACATAAGGACTGAAATCCCCAAATTTATGCGCATCGGCAATGGCAAACACAACATTCGCGTCATGCTGCGAAGCTTCAATGTCGTTGATAAAAGACCTTGCCGGAACCTTTAACAAAGGTTGGCTTTTTCTCCAGTTGGCGCCTCCATCTTCACTCACATGAATCAGTCCATCGTCTGAACCGGTATACAACAAACCCTCTGTGACCGGTGATTCGGCAATCGAGGTAAGTGTAGCATAATGTGACATCGCCCCATTATCATAAAGTGCGTCTACACTTTGCACCCTGTCCATCATTTGAAGTTCATAGCGATTGACATTGGTAGTCAAGTCTCCACTGATGGGTGTCCATGCATTTCCCTGGTTGTCACTTCTCCACACCCGCTGCGATCCAAAGTATAATCGATTACTGTTGTGAGGACTTACCAATATGGGGCTGTCCCAATTCCATCGTTCCGGTGCATCTCCGGCTGCGGGTTGTGGTTGAATGTTCATCACCTCTTCCGTTTGTCGGTTAAGACGATGTAACGATCCTCCCTGAATTTCCATATAGACTGTGTTCGGATCTGTTGGATCGAAAGCGGCATCATAACCATCTGCGCCTAACGGGACGTACCAGTCTTGATTACGTACACCTTCTACATTTCGAGTTCGTGAGGGGCCAATCAAAGTACCTAAATCTTGTGCCCCTGCCACGATATTATAAAAGGGCTGGGCATTATCTAAAGCAATTTTGTAAAACTGAGAAACCGGCAAGTTCGGGAAATGCCTCCATGTGGTGCCTTCATCGAACGTCTCATACAAACCGGCATCTGTCCCCGAAAGGAGATGCTTCCCATTGTCTGGATCAATCCACAGCGCATGATTGTCGCTATGTTTTTCCCGGCCTGTCCCCAAATAGTCAAAACTTTTTCCGCCATCGCGTGTCACCTGGAAAAACACATCCATTTGATAAATGAGATCTGGGTCCTGTGGTGAAGCTTCAATTTCCTGATAATAGTGTGGCCCTGTTCCACCGGAAATATAGTTATTGCGTTTCTCCCAGGTCTCCCCTTTGTTGGTAGAGCGATAGAAGCCTTTATTTTTATCATCCGATTCGATAGTAGCATAAACTAAATGTGGATTTGCCGGGGTAACGGACAGTCCAATTTTTCCGATATCCGATTTGGGTAAGC
>JBATLM010000254.1:0-37806 GCA_049289315.1 Cyclobacteriaceae bacterium | reverse complement strand
CCTAAAGACATCAAGCCATACATAATTATGGTAGTGGGCGTTAATGGTGTAGGTAAAACCACTACTATCGGCAAACTCTCTTCACAATTCAAGAGAAAGGGGATGAGCGTACTGCTCGGAGCGGCTGATACCTTTCGTGCAGCAGCTGTAGACCAATTGAAAATATGGGGCGAACGTGTTGGGATTCCAGTAGTAGCTAAGGGAATGAACACTGATCCATCTGCCGTTGCATTTGATGCTGTAAAGCAAGGGATGGAGACAGGGGTCGATATTGTGATCATTGATACTGCAGGAAGGCTTCACACCAAAGTAAACCTGATGAATGAGCTATCGAAAATAAAAAGAGTCATTCAGAAAGTAGTACCCGAAGGGCCACACGAAGTACTTTTAGTGTTAGACGGAAGCACTGGTCAAAATGCAGTGATACAGGCAAGAGAATTCACCAAAGCCACCGAAGTGACTTCTCTGGCAGTTACAAAACTCGATGGCAGCGCCAAAGGTGGTGTGGTTATCGGCATTTCTGATGAGTTCAAAATACCCGTAAAGTATATAGGTGTGGGTGAACAGATTGACGACCTACAGGTATTCAACAAAATGGAATTTGTCGATTCCTTGTTTAAGAAAGTCTAATTCCGAACTGGGAATCTCCAGTACAATTGATAATTAAAACCCCAGTAGGTTCGTTTTGAAGCCAAACCATATCCGGGGATATCATAAACAATAAACTCCCCGCCTTCATCTATTGAAGGGGACATCTTGAGGCGAGCCGTATACCCCATCCATAATTCCTTCCACAGTTTTACGCGCAATCCTAAAGTAACTTCTCCCCATCCTGACACCATTCCATTGTTTGATTTCATCTCAGCTGTATTCCCATAGATCGCATCCGTTAAATTGTAAGTGAGGAGCTCATCGAAGGATGATCGTGCATATCGAAGACCAACAAAAAACATATTTCTATCCGGGTCTTTCAATAAAAGATTCACATCTGCTCCTACTCTAAAGTAATTACCCGAATTGGAATAGCTTTGATCGGCTGACGATTTTGTTTTTTGCCAATCGCCATATTCAAAGGTCAGGTAGTACTTATAAAAATCAACATCAGCACTTACTTCCCATCCATCAAACTGATCCGACAAAGGTATTTTCGCCAATGCAATAAGATCAGTGCCAAAGCGAACCCCCGTAGGCATATACTTATTCTTTACGGTGTCAGCGTTTTGAGCCAGCACCCCCAATGAGCAAAAAAGAAATAATATGTTAGTCGTTAGTAATTTCAAAATTAACTACCGTTGGAAATTGAATAGAATTATTCTTAGTAAGAGGTGGAGTTGTGAAATCAGAAGACAACACTTCTACAGCCGAAAACAAAGTTTGTACACATTGTTCATGAAATATCTGGACAGTGCGATCGTACCCAAAGCTTATCTGCTTTGTAGCATCTTCAAACTCTATTGTATAATTTGTTTGCTCCTGGGTTTCATCTAAAGGCAGTACTAATTTTGTGGTAAGACTGTCTTCATAGAACACCTCTGAAGTAAAGCCAGCAGTCACTTTATTTATCTGAACTCCTGCCGCAGGAGCTCCTACCAATTGTAACTCAATTAGATTGGTTTGAGGGCATTTAAATAATGTCACATTGGTGGTGGGAGGGTCAGTGATCGAATCCTTTTGCACGCTCACAAAATCATAGTTTGTAGTACCACTCACCTCAATGTTCTTTAAAAAATTCTGAGTGCCACACCCATCAAAAATACTGGCCGTCTCAAATTCATAAGTAATGTCCAGGCTGGACAATCCACTATCTTTTGAATCCACCAAAACTCTAGTGGTCGTGTTGGCGAGATTCAAGGGTACAACAACCGAGCTGGCTTCTGTATTAGAATAGTAGAGTAGAGCTTGGTAATCTAATCGAACATTATGAAGATTTTCTATAAGGACAGTCCCATTTGCTTCATTATCAGTTAATAGCTGCCGAAAAGCCAATTTTAAATTATTGGTAATTGGGCAACGATAAATATCAATATTACTTCCTCCTTCAGCCGTAATAGCTACATTGTTTGTTACGCTGATTGAATCAAAATTGTGTTGAGATACATTAAGATTCGTAAGCACAAATCGCGGCCCGCAATCGACAGACTCGAACTGAGGCTGTGATTTATAGTCCAAAGTCATCGAATATGTACCGTTGATTAGATTGAAAACAAATGATTGCGATGTGGTAGCGACATTGAGTGGAATCAGTATACTCCCACCTACATTAAAAAATTCATAAAAAATACTATCTGTGCCAGACGTAGTAATACCCAACACGGAGTCAACCTGCCCATCAAACAATTTTTTGAAGGTGAATCCCACATAATCGTTGCGCAGATCGATGCACTCAGGGTCTTCATAACAGGAACCTGCAAAGAAGCCAGCAATACAAAAGACCAATATTTGGGCAGAAAATCTCATTTAAGGCAGCAAAGATACGCCATCAACATTAAGGCCAAATCTTTGTTCTCCACTAATTTAAAAGCCAAAAACGGTATTTTTGGCTTGAATGTGATACTTCATTCTCTATAAAAGCACCTCAGGGATATCATTGCCATACGTGAAGCTTTACTGCCCCATCCTTTGTATTTTTGCAACCCTCAATAGCCTCTAAGCAATTTGAAAACAAAAGGAACAAAGAAAACAAAAGTTAATATCGTAACACTAGGCTGCTCGAAAAACACCGTAGACAGCGAAGTGCTGCTTACACAGCTTAAAGGCAACGGGATCGAAGCCACTCACGAATCTCAAAAAGACGACTCGAATATTGTGGTAATCAACACCTGCGGGTTTATTGACAATGCCAAGCAGGAGTCGATTGATACCATTTTGCGCTATGTAGACGCCAAACAAGAAGGCCTTGTTGAAAAAGTCTATGTAACAGGATGCTTATCTCAGCGATACAAAGACAGCCTTGAACTGGAAATTCCAGAGGTGGACTCCTGGTTTGGCACCCGTGATTTATCTCGGTTGCTCAAACAACTCAATGCCAATTACAAACATGAACTGGTGGGTGAGCGTATTCTCACCAACCCCAGTCATTTCGCCTACTTGAAAATTTCTGAAGGGTGTGATCGGCCATGCTCCTTTTGTGCCATCCCACTGATGAGAGGTGGTCATATTTCAAGACCTATTGAAGAGCTGGTAAAAGAAGCTAAAAATCTTGCTAAGAATGGAACAAAGGAACTGCTTCTCATTGCACAGGACTCTACTTATTACGGACTTGATATCTACAAGAAAAGGGCATTAGCAGACCTATTAAAAAACCTCTCTGATGTGGAAGGCATTGACTGGATACGATTGCATTATGCATTCCCTACCGGTTTTCCTATGGATGTGCTGGATGTAATGGCCGAAAGAAACAATATTTGTAATTACATTGACATTCCTCTTCAGCATGGATCAACAAAAATGTTGACACTCATGAAGAGAGGGACTACCAGAGAAAAGACAACAGCACTGATCCACACCATTCGTGAAAAAGTGCCAGATATTGCCATTCGCACTACTTTAATTGCAGGGCATCCTGGTGAGACCGAAAGTGAATTTGAAGAGATGCTCGATTTTGTGGAGCAATCACGATTTGACAGATTAGGTGTATTCCCTTATTCGCATGAGGAGAATACTTTTTCACACACAATGAAAGACAATATTCCAGCTAATGTAAAGCAAGAAAGAGTGGATGCCATTATGGATCTACAACAGAGCATTTCATTGGAAAATAACCAAAAGAAGATCGGCCATACCTACAAGGTGTTGATTGACAGAAAAGAAGGAGGCCAGTTTATCGGGCGAACAGAGTATGACTCCCCAGAGGTGGACAATGAAGTGCTTATAGATGCCAAAGAAAATTACCTCCGTATTGGGGATTTCGTGATGGCAAAGGTGACCGATGCCACTGAATTTGACTTGATTGCGCAACCCGTTGGAGTAACTCCTGTAAAATCATAAACTTATAAGCCCAAAAAGTCGTTAGTCGAGTTATGTTAATCCGAACCCTGAGCTATTGTTGATTATGCAGAACACAAAAATTCCTTTTAAGGACACTAAAATATTTTCTCCTTTTTTCCTCGACTACATCCATCAAAAGGATTCTTTAAAAAGATTTTACAATCGGTTTCCCAACATCTCTGAATTCAAAGCCCAAATTCAAGACAAACAAAAATCATTTTCTGAGCAATCAAGAAACAAGCTTCACGCGTGCTTGAAAGAACAATACAAGGATCTTGAAATTTCAGAACAGGTAGATAAGAATATCAGCGCGTTAAAAGAGAACAACACTTTTACCATCACCACGGGACATCAACTTAATATATTCACCGGTCCTCTTTATTTTATATACAAAATAGCATCTGTAGTCAACGCCTGTAAAGCTTTAAAAAAAGACTACCCTTCCTACAACTTCGTTCCAGTGTATTGGATGGCATCAGAGGATCACGATTTTGAAGAGATCAGCTATTTTAAGCTGTATGGGAAAAAGTACACTTGGGAAACTGACCAACAAGGTGGAGTAGGCCGCTTTGATCCTAAAAGCCTCAAAAGCATACTTAGTGAATTGCCCGGAGATGTCTCTGTTTTTGAAAGGGCTTATCTTCAACACGACAACCTAAGTGATGCTGTTCGTTATTATGTTAACGAGTTATTTGGTATTGAAGGCCTAGTAGTAGTGGATGCCGACCATCGGGCATTAAAATCTCAATTGGCGGATGTAATTACTGATGATCTTTTCAATCATACAGCAAAAACAAAAGTAGAGGCTACTAACGCGGCATTAAATGAAGAAGGGTACTCCACTCAGGTGTATGCACGTGACATCAACTTCTTTTATCTGGACAATAATCTAAGAAGTCGGCTCGAAAAAACAGCAGACGGATTTTCCGTTGTCGATTCAGATATAAAGTTCACCAATGAACAAATCAGGAACATGATTAAAAATGAACCTGAAAAATTTAGCCCTAATGTAATTCTGCGTCCATTGTATCAGGAGGTAATATTGCCCAACCTAGCTTATTTTGGTGGCCCTGCTGAGGTTATTTACTGGCTGCAATTAAAAGGTGTCTTTGATCATTTTAAAATCCCTTTCCCGATCTTAATGCCAAGAAACTTTGCTTTGGTGCTGAACGGACCGCTAGCTCGCAAATTTGATAAGACCGGACTAGGAGTTGAAGAATTGTTTTTTGAGAAAAATTTTCTTTTCAATGACTGGGTTTCTAAACATACTCACCACAATCTTACACTTACCCATGAATTAAAGAATGTAGAAAACTTACTTAATGAAGTAAAAAACAGAGCAGTTGAAATTGATCCCACATTAGGCCCATTGGTAGAAGCCGAAGCAAAAAGGACAGAGAAAAGTTTTGAAAGGATAGAGCAGAAATTATTAAAAGCTGAAAAGAGAAATCATTCTGATAAACTAAGGCAGATTGAAGAAGTCAAGGATTATCTTTTCCCCAATGGAGGATTACAAGAACGTAGCGATAATTTTTTAAATTTTTATCAGGAAGATCCAGCCTTCATTCAAAAAGTGGTTGCTACTTTTGATCCTTTTGATTTTCAACTTAACCTGATCATGTATCCTTACTCCAAGTAATAGGCATGACAAAAAAAGAACTGAGAAAGGTATATCTGGAAAAGAGGAAGGAAATTACAGAGTCTACCTATTTACAATTCAATCATGCCATCTCAGAACAATTCTTTTCACTGGTGGATTTATCATTCATTAAAGTTGTTCATAGTTTTTTGCCAATAACGGCCAATAAAGAATTTGATACGTGGCTTATTATTGATCGGATCAGAAGAGAGTTTCCTCATATCAGATTGTCCATTCCCCGCATCAATAAAAAAACAGATCTGTTAGAGAATTTATACTTTGAAGGACTTCATCAATTAGAGTCCAATAGTTGGGGCATACAACAGCCTAAACAAGGTGTGCCCACAGAGCATGAAAAAATAGATTTGGTGATAGTCCCATTACTTTCTTTCGATCAAACCGGACACCGCGTTGGATATGGTAAAGGCTATTACGATCGATTCCTCTCTTCATGTAGAAAGGATTGCCAAAAGATAGGTGTTTCTTTTTTTTCACCTATTGAAAAAATATCAGATACTAACAATAATGATTTCAGACTTACATCCTGCCTTACTCCAGATCGTCTCTATTCATTTGAGTAACGATCGACTAATTGGCCTTGAAGGTAACCTGCACTTCTTCTTCCTTATCAAAGGGAATCCCATCTGACGTAATGCCTCTCACGCGTATTTTAATTGTTCCTGTATTGTCGGCTGTAAAAAAAGTGTCAGATACTTTTCCGCTTTCATTAAACTCCGGATGTGTGTTCCAATACACAGTAGACTTAAGATAAGGGGTTCTGTTGGACTTTTGATTGGGTGCAGCATTAAACTCTAGAGGCTTATTCAGTCCACGAATATCTATTATGTCATCCTTCGGGATAAGTGAACCCATATTAGCCACCTTAGTTTGGAAAAACACAACCCCGTTTTTTGTGATACTTCCCAGGTTTCTCAATTTTTTCACGTCATTGATCACTTTGATAATAGCAATATCTCCGGGGTTCATATTCAAAATATAATCTGTGTTCTTGGTTGCAATCCCATCTACAACATACAACGGATCTCCCATCATTGGATTGTTGCTATCTGTTGAGAGCACTCGTAGCGTTGGCTTGCCACCTACTCTTCTGTTCTGCACAAATCTTATCACCTCCCTAAACAAGTCTTCAATTGTGGGGAACACAACATAGTCATCTACCTTAATAGTAAAATCCACTCCATTCAATTCATCTTCAATAGCTGCATTAGGATTTGTATTTTCAACTTCCTTAATTTCTTTGTCCCACACGTAAGCAAATGAAGCATTCGCAACCTTAGCCACTGTGCTGAAGGTGTAGTATGGATCCTTCTTACCGGACTGCTCCACTAAAGGTGCTTTTAAGCTGGGGAGTGAATCGTATTGTAGGTTGATAGTGGTATTGGCAAGTGCCTTACCTCTTGACTCCATCGAATACATTACATTTTCATCTCCATAAAAATCAAAATACACAGGCCAGGATACTTTACCGTTATCACCTGTGTTTACCTCATATCCAAAAGTATTTTTTTGCAAGAAGAACATTACTTGTGTTGAGTCAGGAACGGGCTTTCCATTATCCTTGAAAGTTGCTACTCCTTCAAACACGAGGATGTCTTGAGGCTTATAGTTCGGTGTATTCTTCTTATTGTCCAACACATCCTCCCAATGAAATCTCTCCCATTTTTTTGTCATGAGAAAAGCATCTAACAACGCTAAACCGTCTTCTGTGTGGAAATCAACCTCCCTTAAAAAATAATTCGATTCAGGAATATCACTACCAACAAGCAACTGCTCTCTCAAATTATCAGCACTTATCTGAGAGAATAAATCACCATAAATTCCGGAAATAGTAAAGTCCCCGGTTTTAGCAATACCATTCTGATCTGCTATACTTACCGCAAAAGAAACTGTACCGCGAGTAGCCACACTCTCTTTATCTAATTGAATATTTACATCAGGCTCATTTTGATTGTCAACAAAAATAAGTCGGCTAGCCAACTCCCTCAATTTCGAATCAAACAACGTAACCTGAAGTATACCTTCGGGAATGTTTTTTAAAGGTATTAAGACAGACGCAACTTCTTCCTCTGTCAAAGAAATCATAGAAGCATATCTGATTTTGCTTCGGCTTGTTGCTACCACATAAACACTTTCTTTGGACGCTCTCTTTGATTGTACCTGAATGGACGCCTTCAATAACTCACCTTCTCTTTCTACTTGTAATGCATAACCTTCCTTCTCCACCACAATAGGAGTTTTGGATCCACCTGTTACTTCCAGCATGTACTCCATCTCATCACCCATCGTCAGTTCGAAACTTGAGAGTCCTGTTTTATCACAAGTAAAGCTTTTCAACTCATTCCCCTGAGCGTCTACTATTTTCCCTTCTGCAGTAACCGGCATCCCACCCTTTGTTGCTGCTGCCACTATTCTTATTGGCAAACCGGCTATCAGATTACCACCTTCAGGGAATAACTCCATCCTCACTAGTAAATCTGATCGAGGAAGAAAATAGTTATCGCCAGCCACAGTTAACAAAGTGGTAAAATATACTTTTGGTGAAAAATTCTTCATCCAATTGGTATAAGCTACCAATTTGTATACGCCACCCGTCAAATCTTCAGACAGCATAGTATGATTACCCGCCACTCCATTGTTGATAGTAAACGATTCACGACTTACTTCCACACCATCGGCATCAATCAAAACCAAGGACGCAACCTGTCTACCTTTTATTGGTCTTAAATCTTCATCTAAGAGATGTGCCTTAAAATAAACTGTATCACCGGGGGCATATTCTGGTTGATTGAATGTAAGCACTAATTTATTCTGAGGGAATATTTCGGTATAGCTATTGAATTTCTCCGTTAATTCTTTTAAGGATTCATCTTCTACAAACCCGAAAAGGGTAATCAGAAGCATCGCCATCCCAAAAAATAATTTCTTGTGCATATTCATATCACCAAAAATCAGGTCTAATTGTTGATGAGTTATCTGTTAAAAACCGGCAATCATCTCTTAGTGAATCGATTGGAAGGAGCTGGAATGGAATATCATTCTTTTCAATAATTAATGATTTTGTTTTCACAGATGAAACGGAAAACAACCCAAAAATTTCTGCAGTCGGATCATTAATACATTCAATGTTCCCTTTGATTTTTGCTGAGATCGGCTGAAATAAGCTACTTCCTCCCTCTTTCTGTGCCTTCACCAATTTCCAATAATCATAAACCTCCTTAGAGATACTTGCCTGCTGTACCTGAATATGATACTTGTTAAGAAACAAATCTTTGGTAGCTGGTATATAAGCGATCTTGTACCGAGAAACATTTCCACCATAAAAATCAATATCCCCAACTTCGGGAGAGCGGCTATACTCAGAAACCCAACATGAACAACATGTGCAGAATGAGGTTTGTGTAAGTGCACCATTTATTATCTGATAGCCACTGCAAGGACGTGGATCAGGTATTCTCCCAGCCTCCCCTGCATTAATCATCCTTTTTTCAGGAAATGTTAGCACTTCATAAATGCCATTCCAATTCCACCTTACATAATCAACATCACTCTCATCAATCTTTGCATCTAAATAAACATTAAACCCAGCACTATTTTCTGAGCTATTGGGCTCATCTACTTTATCCTCAAATTCAAAATAAACATTACCTATATCATCAATTGGGCGCAGTATATCTGGTTTAGATTCATAAATCTTACCACCAAAAGCTTCTATTCTCAAATAGTAACTTTTTCCATATTCCGCCTTAAAGCCAGGATCCGAAACAAAAATTCCCGGGATGTCATCTTTAAATCTATGCTTTGTGCCGTCCTCATCTATGACATAAACAAAGGCACCCGTAACTGCAGGTCTTTTTTTCAAATCACTAGCTACTCCAACTGATCTAAACAGATTAACTACATAAGGTCCCTCGGTTCCTGTAATCCCGCCATCCACCACTATTGCTCCTTCCTCAGAGTCAACTTTAAGTGTGATGGGATCTATACATGATCCTATCAATAAAAAAACCACGAACCCCAAAGTCAAATTCTTCATGATTCTAACTCAAAATTTAAATGTGTATGAAACTGATGGTATTGCTGCTCCGATAATTGCCATCTGATATGGGCGCAACACGCCTTTCCCATTATCAGCAAAAAAGATAGTATATGGGTTTTTTCTACTATAAACGTTGTAAACAGAAATTGTCCATGTGCCATCCCAGAATTTTTTTCTCTTGTGATTGCCCTCAATAATAAAAGCGAGATCCAATCGATGATAGTCAGGAATCCTATACTGATTGCGCAATGAAAAATTGGCTACGGGCACATTATCTATCAAATAAGCTGTAGTGGGTGCCGATATGGGCCTTCCTGTATGGTAGGTGAAATTGCTAGAAATGAAATACCGTTTAGAAATGTTGTACTTCCAGTTAAAATTAAAAACGTGAGGCTGGTCAAAATTGGATGGATACCGTTCTCCATCATTAACACTTTCAACGGAGCTATTACCCTTCGTCTCCCTAAATGATCGAGAATAGGTGTAGTTGAACGTTCCATTGAAACGACCTTTACTTTTCACTATTGAAAGTTCAAATCCATAGGCAAGCCCATTCCCTCGTAACAAATCTGTTTCTAAATGATCGTTGAGAATAAGTTGGGCACCATCTTTAAAATCCAGTAAATCATAAATATTCTTATAATAGAATTCTACAAAAGTTTCGTAGGTCCTTTCCTTAAAGTCTTTGAAAAACCCAATAGAAACCTGGTCTGCATATTGAGGCTGGAAGTGATAATTACTGGGCTGCCAAATGTCAATTGGAGCTACGGCTGCTGAGTTTGATATTAAATGTGTGTATTGATATATGCGATTGAACCCAGCCTTTACAGATGCATTTTGAGTAAAAGAATACCGAACACTAAACCTTGGCTCCAGGCCAGTATAACTCTTTACCTTATCTCCTTTTGCAAAAGAGAGCGTATCAATAATTGAAGTTACATCCTTGGGTAAACCGGGATCATAAACGTAGACATCCGCAGCACCAAAGGCAGTATTCATAGAGTACCTTACTCCGAGGTCAATATTAAAACGCTCCTGCCACTGAAAATTTTCGCTGATGTATATCGCGTTCTCCAGTGTGTTTTGCTTATTGAGTTGTTGTGACACCACCAAAGACTCATCTGAAGAGGGCTGAATCGAGCCAGGGTTGTACTGATAATACACTGCACTTGCCCCAAAGTTCAATTTATGATTACCAAAGTTGTAGTTAAAATCTGCTTTAAGAGTCGGGTAGGTTACGCCAAAACCTAGTTCATAGGCATTACCAGGTTCTTCATCCTCCACCGTATAGGCATAGTTGCCAACACCTGCCGTAAGTGAACCTCCGAGCTTGTCATTAAAGTTATGATCCAACCTCAAAACTCCCATGCGATTGTGCCATCTATAAACAGTGTCAGTTGGCAAACCAAATTTATCCTGACTCACATATCCTGTAAACTGAAGCTTTGTATCACTGCTGAACAAATGACTTAGTTTTAAGGAGGCATCATAAAAAGCTACCGAACTATTCTGAATGTCCTGATAATTGGTTTTTACTTTTTTAAGTAACCAGTCAGAGTAGGATGAACGCAAAGAAACAATCGCTGAGGTTTTGTCTTTAACAATTGGGCCACCTACTGTAAAGTTGCTGGCGACTATCCCGATACCACCATTACCTTCCCATTTCTCAAAATTTCCTTCTTTTGCACTAATGTTGAGCACAGAGGATACTCGCCCTCCAAATTCAGCCGGTATTCCTCCTCTGTAAAAACTCACTTCTTTAAGTGCATCTGAATTGAAAGCAGAGAAAAACCCGAAGACATGTGAGATATTGAAAACGTTAATGCCATCGTAAAGTACCAGGTTTTGATCTACTCCACCGCCTCTTACATTAAATCCTGTTGCCACTTCTCCAACTGATGTCACACCGGGCAAAGTCTGTACTTGCCTAATCAAATCAACCTGACCCATGAAAGACGGCATTCTTTTTATTTCTGTCAGCTTTATGGTTGTTTGCCCCCCCCTGTTACCCATAACGTTGGAAAAAGCCTTATCCGTAACCACAATTTCTTCTAATAATGTAGGAGTTTCGCCTAGCGGAACATTGAGGCTTCCATCTTCATAAATCTGTATATCATAGACTTTATCTTCATAATTAAAATACCTAACGTTCAGTATATGTTGGCCGGCAGGTATGCTGACAGTGAAATTCCCACCTACATCAGTAGTGACTCCTTCATCCATATCTTGAACAATCACTGAAGCCCCTACCAACGGGTCTTTGCTTTTATCGTCAGTTACACTACCTGTAAGGGTTACCTCACCAACCTGACCAGAAGCTGCATTACCTATAACTATAGCTTCTATTTTTTTTCGTTCTCTGTTCGCTGTGGTGAGAAGCCGATCTCTTAAAATGGACTGAGACGGGTCTTTTATTAGAATAATCGCATAATCACTGACTACCTGAAACTCTATACTCGTACCCCTAAAAACATCCTCCAAAAAATACTCAAGCGTTTTTCCGCTATAATCCTGCTCTATTTTTGTGTTTGCAATCCAGTCCGGTAGGTAAAAGAATTTTACAGGATCACTTTTTTCCAATTCCTCGAAATAGTCGGATAGCAATTTACCCTGCTCAGACCCATTCAGTTTTTTCCCTAATATGTTTTGAGCAGAAACGGCCAATCCGCAAAAAATAAACAATAAGAGTAAGACGCCTTTCAAGTAAGTGTTGTTTTCTAAAAATAAGTACGCAAATTACGGTAATTTAGAAACTTTCAAATACCAAATTCCCTATTTACGTAATCGGTAGGCCCGAACCATCACCCGCTTACCGGGTGGCCCTGGCACCTCCTCAACCTCCATATTCAGATCTTTAAGGTCGCGCTTAAATTGACCACTGGCACAATAGGTCACCAGTACCCCATTATCACTCATCACCCTAATTACGTTAGCCAATACCGATTTTGCCCAAATCTCAGGCTGTACCTTGGGGGCAAATGCATCGAAATACACAAGGTCATAGTTACCGTCCAATTTTAGTGAACCTATATCTGCGTGCATTTTATGAATAACAAAGTCAGCAACCACCTCTACTTCCCTGTCCCATTTAGCATGGTGCAACTCAGAAAAACAAAAAGCAGCCCTATTACCCAAATGATCAGGATAATTCAATTGTTTTATTACCTCGTCAGGCAAAGGGAAAGCCTCTACTGTATGATAAGTCTTTCTGCTGCCTCGCGTTCTCTCATCCAGCATCGTAAGCAATGCATTGAGCCCAGTACCAAAACCTACTTCTAGAATTTTTATTGACTTAGCCTGGAATCGATCAATAAAATAATGGAGTCCCTGATCAATATAAATGTGCCTCGACTCCTGGATCGCACCGTGAGTAGAGTGATACGTCTCATTCAATTCGATATTTTTGATGGTATGTGAACCATCGGATGTGTTAATTAATTGTAGCACAGTTGATGCTAGTCTTTTCGAAGCAAAACTACCGCATAGGCATTTACCCCTTCTCCCCTTCCCACATAGCCCATCCTTTCATTGGTAGTGGCCTTTATGGAAATACAATCTTCAGGTATTTCCATTAATGGCGCCAGGGCTTGTTTCATGGCCGGAATATGGGGGCTGATCTTTGGCTTCTCGAGACAAAGACTGCAATCTATATTTTCGATTTGCCACCCCTTTTCAGTAATCATCTTGTTCACTTCTATAAGGAAATGTTTACTTGCCATTCCCTTCCACCTGGGATCCGTGTTCGCAAAATGCAGTCCAATATCTCCCATATTGGCGGCACCTAACAGGGCATCACAAATGGCATGGATAAGTACATCCGCATCTGAATGTCCCACAGCTCCCTTTTCAGCTTCCAGTTTTATGCCGCCCAACCAAAAGTCTTTACCTGCTTCAAGTTGGTGAACATCAAAACCCATTCCCACTCTTATTTTCATTGCTAAGGAATTTAATTAAAAGCCTCTTTTTTACTTATTCGTATTGTAATAAAGCACCGAAGAATTTTCCTCTTTCAGAATTTGCCGCGCCAGTCGATTGATCTCTTTTCCTTCAATTGCCTCAATAAGGCTCCTTTCTTTGTTCACCAAATTAGCATCTCCAGACAGAGCACTAAAGGCCAAATTCATAGCTCTATTGAGCACATCGACTTCACCAAACTCCAGCGTTGACAAGGCTTGATTCTTCACCTTTTCCAATTCAATATCTGTAATCCCTGTTTCTACAAAATCATAAACCACGTGATCCAATTCTTTTTCTGCCTCTTTCAAATCCATACCTTCACGCACTCGTCCATTTATCACCAAAAGTCCGGGATCGATGGTCCCCATCGTAAATGCCGATAGTGAATTGAAAATTGGTTTGTCTTTTACCAATTGTTGGTGCAACCGACTTGAATCTCCACGGCCCAGCACATCACTTACTAAATCTGCTGCATGAAAATCTTTATCAAACCTTCCCGGCATATGATACGCCTTATACAAGGCTGCAGCAGGCACATCCATCTTTACCTCTAGTGTTCTTTTACCGTTCTGCGAAGGTTCATTTACAAGGCTCCTATTTTTTTTCTTCCCCGATGGAATATCCCCAAACCATTTTTTTGAAAGTTGCTTGATGTTTTCAGTTTTCACATTCCCAGCTACCACCATTATGGCATTGGAGGGCAGGTAGTGCGTGTAGAAAAATGACTTCACATCCTCCATAGTCGCCTCCTCAATATGTTTAATCTCTTTTCCTATAGTAGCCCATTGGTAAGGATGAGCTTGATACGCAAGTGGTCGAAGCTTTAACCACACATCACCATAGGGTTGATTTAAATATCGCTGCTTAAATTCCTCTATCACCACCTTGCGTTGTACTTCTAATACTTGTGGATCAAATGACAAGCTCAACATCCTATCACTTTCTAACCAGAAACCTGTTTCTATATCATCTGCTGAAAGTGTGAGATAGTAATTGGTAATATCCGTATTGGTAAAAGCATTATTTTCTCCACCTACTCGCTGTAGTGGCTCATCATAACTTGGAATATTGATTGACCCTCCAAACATCAAATGTTCAAAAAGGTGAGCAAAACCGGTTTTATCACTTTGTTCATCGCGCGAACCCACATCGTACAAGATATTTATAGCGGCAATTTGAACGGTTGGATCTTCATGAACTAAAACGCGAAGGCCGTTTTCAAGCGTAAAGGAATCGAAATTGATCATTGCTCAAAAATAGTCGTACTTTTTGGATTGACCTATTTAACACGCCAAGCTCATCAAATCAAAATACATCATAACAGCCTTATTCATATATCCTACCTATGATTAACTTGCCCCGCTATTACTAAAGTGCTATGCGATTCAACAGAAAAAAATACTCCGATAAAATCCTTAAAGATCTCTACGAAGGACTTTTGAGACCCCGACTTATTGAAGAAAAGATGCTGATTCTACTCCGACAGAATAAAATCAGCAAATGGTTCAGTGGTATCGGTCAGGAAGCTATAGCAGTGGGTCTCACCAAAGGCCTGGACAGTAACGATTACATCTTGCCTATGCATAGGAATCTGGGTGTATTCACCTCAAGAGATATGCCCCTAGATCGTTTGTTTTCCCAATGGCAAGGAACTTCACTGGGGTACACGAAAGGAAGAGATCGTTCTTTTCATTTTGGCACCAATGAGCATCACATAGTAGGGATGATTTCGCATTTGGGCCCTCAAAATGGTGTGGCGGATGGAATAGCGCTTGCCGGAAAACTATTAAAGGAAAAAAGAGTAACAGCAGTCTTCAATGGCGATGGCGGAACAAGTGAAGGTGATTTTCATGAAGCCATCAATGTTGCAGCCGTATGGGATTTACCTGTGATTTTTGTTGTGGAGAATAACGGTTATGGTCTCTCCACTCCAAGTAATGAACAATTCCGGTGCAAAAATTTTGTGGACAAGGCTATCGGATATGGAATTGAAGGAGTAAAGATTGACGGTAATAATATTCTTGAAGTTTACGATACCGTAAAAACGCTTGCCGAGAGCATTAGAAAAAAACCAAGACCGATTTTGTTGGAAGCCATCACTTTCAGAATGCGCGGTCATGAAGAGGCTTCCGGTACCAAGTATGTACCTAAGAAACTAATGGAGGACTGGGCAAAGAAAGATCCTTTGATGAATTATGAAAGGTACTTGCTAAAAGAAGGGGTAATAGACAAAGGGTATGTTGAGGAGATCACTAAAAAAATTAAGAAAGAAATTGAAGGTGGATTGACCACTGCATTCGAAAGCAAACCAGCGGAAGTAAGCACCGAAATAGAAGTAGCCGACTTATTCAAATCATTCAAGCAAATCCCCGTTGGTCCAAAAACAAAAAAAACGACTGAAAAAAGATTCATTGATGCCATATCTGATGGATTAAGGCAAAGTATGGAGAAGCACCCTAACCTTGTTTTGATGGGACAGGACATTGCAGAATATGGCGGTGTGTTTAAAATCACGGATGGGTTTGTAAGTGCTTTTGGCAAAGAACGAGTTCGCAACACGCCAATTTGTGAGTCGGCCATTGTAGGTGCCGGACTTGGCCTGTCTATAAAAGGGATGAAAGCCATGGTAGAGATGCAGTTTGCTGATTTCGTAACTGAAGGCTTTAATCAGATTGTAAATAATCTGGCCAAGTCGCATTGGCGATGGGGTCAAAATGCAGACGTGATAGTGCGTATGCCTACCGGAGCGGGTACGGCAGCAGGGCCATTCCATAGCCAATCCAACGAAGCATGGTTTTTCCATACTCCGGGGCTTAAAATCGTATACCCTTCCAATCCCTATGATGCCAAGGGACTACTCAACGCAGCTATTGAGGATCCAAATCCTTATTTATACTTCGAGCATAAACTTTTGTATCGCTCTATTAAGGAAGAAATACCTGATGATTACTACACTGTAGAGGTAGGCAAAGCCAAAAAGGTTGTTGAGGGCAGCGACATATCCATCATTACTTACGGGATGGGCGTGCACTGGGCCAAAGAGATTTTGGAAACAATGCCAAATGTAAGCGCAGAAGTGATTGACTTGCGCACATTATTACCTTGGGACAAGGAAGCAGTTGAGGCAACCGTAAAGAAAACAAATCGGGTTTTGGTTTTGCATGAGGACACACTCACTGGTGGCATAGGCGGAGAAATTGCTGCTTGGATCAATGAGCATTTTTTCGATCATCTGGACGCACCTGTTATGCGGGTGGCCAGTCTTGACACGCCAATTCCATTTACATCAGCTTTAGAAAGCAATTTTCTACCAAAAGGGAGATTGAAGGCAAAGATTGAGGCATTGCTCAATTATTAATGGGTCTTTAACTTTAAAAACATAAAATTTTACACAAACCAGACCGTTTCCTTCTCAGATTAGACTAAAAACGACCAAATGAATGGTTTTGGCTCTTTTTTCTTAATTTAGCCTGTTTCAGCAGTAGCTTTTTTGACCAACAGCAAGGGAAATACCGCACCATTTTTTAACCTCACTTTGAAAACGATAGGGTTCTTAGCGATGCTCCTATTCTTTTCAATTTCCGCTCAAGCGCAAAATACCAAAGGCGACAAACCCGTCCCCAATCAAAAACAGGTTCGGGAGGCCAAATTCAAAACTGTAAAAAAGAAAAAACGTGTAAAAACACGTGACATTTCTGGCCGCAGGCTTCGAACGCTCAACAAGTCCTCTGCTTCAAGAGCCAACCGCAGATGGGAAAAAACTGACCCTTACCGGGACCGACCAAGAACAAAAACTGACAGGGCTGCTCAACCCAGAGGAAGAATTTTCGATACTCCACCTTCAGATCGTTCGCGTGCCTGGAAAGGCAATATCTCTGGCCATAAAATTAGAATTCAATCACAGAAAAGCAGATCAGCAAGAAGTAATGTATTCCCTCAAAAGGGACCCTACGTTAATAACTCATCACAGCAACCACGCAAACCCAAAGTGTATAAAAGAACGGCATCGGGTGCACTTCCTGTTAGACGTGTGCCTCAAGATCGTCAGCGAGCCTGGAAAGGAAATATTAAAGGTGGGCCCGTGGGTACACCCTCGAGGTCTGCCCGATACAAAAAGATATATCCGCAAAGTGGTCGTTTTGTTAATCATTCCTCCAAATCAGGCAGGGATGTACAACGAACGTATCCCAACGAATCAAAAATTAGAAAAGCCGCCAAAAGAGAAACTCCCGGACGCAGCGTCAGAAGAGGCAACGTGTTTCCAAATACTCGCTCGGGGCCTTTCATTATGAGAGGCAAAAAAAATGCCTACTGGGGAAAATTCTCTAAAGGTGAAAAACCTTTCAAAGGAGATATTACCGGAAGACCAGTTCGCATGCGAAACTTTCGTTCCATCCCTGCTGGGTTGGTAGGCCGCGATAGTCTCAAATTTTTTGGTAGAAGGCCTGGAGGAGATAGAGCATCCAGCGGAAGAACTGGAGGTGCCTTCAATACTTCCCGGAGAGGAGGGCAAACTTTAAAAGGAAGCGGGTTTAGGTCCATTTCTGGTAAGAATAAAAACAGGAGCCCCCTACCCCCTAAGGCTCCGGGAATAGGTGCTGATGGTATCAATTACAGCGGAAGATTTAGAAGAGGTGAAATGTCTCCTGGATTTTCGAGACAAGGAACTGGGTATTCAGGTAATATTAAATCTGGAAGGCAAGCCAAAGGTGGTGGAAGTATTAGCGGAAAGCGATGGAATAATAACGGAACGCCAATTCCTGTGCGAACTCCAAGGGGAGGAGCTGGTATAGGTGATTACTCAGGAACATTCAGAAGAGGCGAACTGTCTCCGGGGTTTTCAAAACAAGGGACTGGGTATTCTGGTAATATTAAATCTGGAAGGCAAGCCAAAGGTGGTGGAAGTATTAGCGGAAAGCGCTGGAACAATAACGGAACGCCAATTCCTGTGCGAACTCCAAGGGGAGGAGCTGGTATTGGAGATTACTCTGGCACGTTCCGAAGAGGTGAGCTTTCACCGGGATTTAGTAAACAAGGAACCGGCTTTGCAGGGAACATTAAATCCAAACGACCAGCCAAGGGGGGTGGAAGTATTAGCGGTAAACTTTGGAATAATAATGGAACAGCTATTCCCGTACGGACTCCAAGAGGAGGAACGGGTATAGGTGATTACTCAGGGACATTTAGAAGAGGGGAACTGTCTCCGGGGTTTTCGAAACAGGGGACAGGCTTTGCTGGGAATATTAAATCCAAACGACCAGCCAAGGGGGGTGGAAGTATTAGCGGTAAACTTTGGAACAATGATGGAACACCAATTCCTGTACGAACTCCAAAAAACAGTGGGATAGCAGGCTATTCCGGAACTTTTAAAAGAGGAGAGTTATCGCCAGGGTTTAATAAACAAGGCGTTGACTTTGCAGGAAACATTAAAACCAAAAGACCTGATAAAGGAGGAGGAAGTATTAGTGGTAAACTTTGGAATAATAATGAAGCACCTATTCCTGGTAGAACGCCATCAAATAATGCGAGAAAAGCAGCAGGATACCCTGGCAATTACAAGTTGTTTGATCTTGCCCCGAGTAGAGTTTATCAAGGGGAAGAGTTTACAGGGTATATAAAAGCTAAAAAACCGAAGAAAGGAGGAGGTAGTATTAGTGGTGATATGTGGAACAACGATGAAACTCCAATAGAGGTCCGCACACCTTCCAATGATGCTAAGGGTGTAGGCTATGCCGGAAATATCAAACTATCTAGATTCCGCAAAAACTATGTGCAGAACCCAAATGCAAGTGACGAGTCAATCAAAAAACAAAGACCAGACAAGACTACCTACGAAGTAGCAGGCCTTCAGGTAAAAGTGAAGCAAGGTAATTATCAGAACAAACCTCACGCTGCAAAAGGGTCTTTGCCAGGTGTAGCACCATCCAAATCTTCAATAAAAGCCGGAGAATATGCACGCGGTGTAAAAATGAATTGGAAGTACAAGCACAATCCTCTTAGTGCATCGGAGGCGATAAAAGGAAGAGCACCAAACAGAGCCTATGCAAAGATTGGTGACTATCAGGGTAATATTAAAATGAAAAAATATGGTGACAACCGTCTTCATCCTGATGCCCAGTTTGCACACAGTTTTCGCGATAATGTAAAAGACGAAAGAACCATTTTGATGAATATTAAGTTGATGTGGGCGAAGCTCTTCAAGAAAAGTGATACCCAGCCAGACCATCTGAAGGAAAAGGAAAGAAGGCCAAGGTATGACAAGCGAGAGAAGGGCTTGTGGTACGAATAATTTAATAGCTATGAATTGGCATGAACTAACCGAACTTGATCAAATCGATCAGGTCATTGAAGAATCGAAAACTAATCCAGTATTTATTTTTAAGCACAGCAGAAGTTGTTCCATCAGCAAGACAACTCTGGACAGGCTGGAAAGAAATTGGAATTTAGACAAAGAAGTCAGGGCTTACTTTCTTGATTTATTGGCTTATCGCTCCATCTCTAATGCTATTGCAGATAGGTTTGATGTTGCCCACGAATCGCCCCAGGTATTAATTATCGAGCAAGGGAAATCCGTGTACGACAAATCTCACTTTGATATCAATTTTCAGGATATCAAAAGCAAACTGCACATAGCTGCAGAATAGACGTAGGGTCACCAATCGAAAGTTATTGTCTGCTTCACTGACTCAGATAAACTCAGGGCTACGGGGCAGGTAAGGGCAGCGTTCTTTAGTTTTTGTCGTTGAATATCAGTGGCAACAAGATTTTGATGCGTAAACGCAATTTGAATTTCGGCTATCTTTCTCGGATTGCTGGCCATTATTTTAACTACATCAGATTTCAGGCCTTCCAGTTGGATATTTTCTCTTTCAGCCAGAATACCCATCAAAGTCATCATGCAGCTGCTGAGCGAGGCGCAAACTAAATCAGTTGGAGAAAATGCTTCTCCTTTTCCATTATTATCAGGCGGAGCATCTGTAATGATGGTATTTTGAGATTTGAGATGTGTAGCCTGTGTGCGAAGAGAGCCTTGATATTGACCTGAAATTGTACTCATTGTGGGGTATATTGTATTAATGTCTTTTTGCGTTTATCAATTAAAGCATAAATTTAACCTGAAGATTTTTCCGAAATGCTTATCAGAATTAAAATACTAGCTATTGTTTCCCTTTTGATGGTGGAAATGACCGCGTTTGCCCAAACGCAGGACAGCTACGACTACAATTCTGAGTTTACATGGGGAGTTAACAAAAATACCTCCGGAGGCCTAATTGGCGGCTTTGTATTTAAGAAAGCCAGAAAATTAAATGAGCGAACGCTGGAAACTTTTGGGCTTGAAATAATGAATGTTAAGCATCCCCAAGAAAGCAGGATGAGCTCTGGTACAGGTAATTTTTTTATTTACGGTAAAAGCAACTATCTATATTCGTTCCGTTTCCAGTATGGAAGAGACTTAATCATATTCAAAAAAGCGCCTCAGCAAGGTGTGGAAATAAAGGCAGTGGTAGCTGCTGGTCCAAGTATTGGTCTAGTGGCCCCTTATTTTATAGAGCGCACCATCGATAACAGCTTCTTTACCACGAAGCACGAACAATACGACCCAAACAATCCATTTCACTCATATAACAAAATATTAGGCACAGGCTACCTATTCGAAGGATTAGGCCAGTCAAAACTCCAATTGGGAGGTAATATTAAAGCCGGATTTAACTTTGAATTAGGAACCGTAAAGAGCCAGGTAACGGGCTTTGAAGTGGGCTTTTTACTGGATACCTACTTCAATAAAATCATTCTAGTTCCTACTGCAAGTAATTCGAATGTGTTTCCGACACTATATTTTACCTTGTTTTACGGGAGCAGAAAGTAACTATTTGACCATGGGCACTTTATACCACTTAAAATTTCGAGATTTTATGTGACTGAATGGCCTAAACTGGATTCTATTTATATATTTGACATCCTAAACCGGAAAATTGTATGGAAGCGAAAAAGACCGAAAAAGCTGACTTAACGAAGAAAACGAGTTTTTTCTTCAGCATCGGCTTACTAATAACGATGAGTGTTGTCGTTATGGCCTTCGAATGGAAGGATAGAGAGAAACAAGATATCGACCTGATGGGTAAGAGCACTAACACCTTTGAAGAGATGTTAGAGATTCCTCCTACGGAGCAACCACCTCCCCCACCACCACAGGTTCAACAACCTCAGATCATAGAAGTACCTGATGAAGAAGAAATTGAGGAAGAAATCCAGGTAAAGTTTGACGTTGAGGTAACTGAAGATACGAAAGTTCAACAAATCGTAATACAAGCTGAAGAGCCAAAAGAAGAGGTAGAAGAAATTTTCACTATTGTGGAAGACCCTGCCTCACCAATTGGTGGAATGACAGCTTTCTACAAATACGTTGGAGATAAAATTAAGTATCCACCACAAGCACGAAGAATGGGTGTTGAAGGAAGGGTTTTCGTTGAGTTTATTATCGACAAAGACGGAACCATTTCTGAGGTAAGAGCTGTAAAAGGTATCGGTGCTGGTTGTGATGAAGAGGCAGTTCGTATTTTGCAAGGCGCTCCTAAATGGAAGCCAGGTAAGCAGCGTGGTAAGCCTGTAAAGCAAAGAATGGTACTTCCTATTACATTCAAACTAGGATAATCTAAAACAAATAAATCAAAGCCTTCTCAAGAAATTGGGAAGGCTTTTTTTATGCCAATACAAATCCCAGAACAAGGCCTGTTCCAATTATAGACCAAGCCGGCAATTTGGTAAAAGCCAATAGACAAAAGGTGGCAATCATAAATCCAAAGTTTGTGACAGTGTTCTGTAATGGTTGAAAGAGAAGCACAGCTGCAGCAGCTACCAACCCAGCATTTGCAGCATTGATTCCTTCTAAAGAAGCACGAATCGGCCTGAATTTTTTAAGGCTGTCCCATATTCTAATCACAAAGAATATCAGAAATGTGCCAGGTAGAAAAATACCTGCCGCGGACATTAAAGCACCTAAAATCTCACCTCCCACTCCCCACTCTCGCATTGAAAGCGCTCCAATATAGGCGCTAAAGGAAAACACAGGGCCAGGAACAGCTTGCGCCAGAGCATAACCTGAAAGAAACTCAGAAGGCGAAGTTGGAAAATGCAGCGGCTTAGCATATTGAACAAACTCCGTATAAAGCATAGGTACCAGTACTTGCCCTCCTCCAAAAATTAAACTTCCATTTCGATAAAAATTTTCAAAGAGTTTAATGGGTAAGGCCTTGGTGATTCCGCCTAAGGCAGCTGCTGCTATAAATACCCCTGCCCACAAAAAGAAATTGGCCCAAGGAACATCAAATTTTTTCTTCTCTTCTTTAGGAAAGAGCTTGTAGTTAAAAGCTGTTATCGTACCAGCCAAAATTAATATTATAGGAAAAACGAGGGGAGTTTTTACGAAATAGGATGCCACAGCAGAAACCACCATCAACACAAATCCAATTTTGGTATTTACGGTTCGCAGGCTGATGGTATAAGCTGCATAACCTACAAATCCTACCGCCATAGGCTGGATAAAGCGCGTAAATGCCAGTGACAATTCTTTTTCCTGAAAACTTCCAATCATTATACCCGCCAGCGTCATGATAGTGACTGACGGGAGCATCCAAATGATCAAAGTAAGATAAGCAAGGGTAGGGCCACCCAATCGGTACCCCACAGAAGTCAAAGTTTGTGTGGATGTGGGGCCAGGCACAATTTGGCAAAGCGCATATAACTCCAACAAATCTTCCTCGGTAAGATAGTTTCTCTTTTCTACGAGAATTCTTTGATAATAAGCAAGATGAGCTTGAGGGCCACCAAAACAACTTACAGATAACTGAAATACATCTTTTAGAAACTGTGAGTATGGTGTGCGCTCAGCCAAGTCTTTATTTTTTCAGTCCTATTTCTTTAAGCCTTTGATTCAGGAATTCGCCAGCAGTAATATCATCCCATTTTTTTGGATTCACTTGATCCACACAGTTGGGTAGAGCAGCAAGACTCATCTCGGACCTTGGATGCATAAAAAAGGGAATAGAGTATCTGGGTGTGTTCATTAGATGTGCAGGAGGGTTAACCACACGATGAATAGTTGACTTGAGTTTTCCGTTGGTCAATCGTTCCAGCATATCCCCTACATTAATTACCAATTGATTAGGCAGTGCTGTTATAGAAATCCACTGCCCATCGCGCCTCAACACTTGCAGTCCATCCGCACTTGCACCCATTAGCAAAGTGATGAGATTAATATCACCATGTTCAGCTGCTCTTACTGCATCCGATGGAATTTCTTCCGTGTTTTCAATAGGAAAGTAATGAATGGGGCGAAGAATACTGTTCCCATTTTTCACCCTACTTAAAAAATAATCTTCAGGTAATTCAAGGTAAAGTGAAATCGCCTTGAGCATTTCCATCCCGGTCTGCTCCAATCTCCTGTATACCTCTAGGCTTATTGATTCAAAATCAGGAATTATTTTAGGCCAAACATTATCCGGATACTCCTCCCTAATAGGATCGTTGTCCTTTACTTCCTGACCTATGTGATAAAACTCTTTCAAATCACCAGTGTTTCTTCCCTTTGCATGTTCTTTACCCTTGCTTACATATCCTCGCTGGCCAGCAAGATGCGGGATTTCATATCTCTGTTTGGTGGCATCATCCAAATCAAAAAACGATTTAACAACCTTATACAGTTGATCCGATAGTTCGTCAGTTAAAAAATGATTGCGAATGGCTACAAACCCAATTTGCTGATATGCCTCGCCAAGATCACGCACAAACTTGGATCGTTTGTTATCATCTCCTTTAATAAAATCAGCCAGGTCAAGGGAAGGAATTTTATCCAATAGTACGTCTGTCATCGGTAGCAGTTTTTGGCTAATCGCAAGCTAGAAATTTTTAACTAATTTTATGGATAAGCAACTCCCGATCAAACGCAATTCATATGAATATTCGACTAATTATATTCTTTTGTTTATCCATTTGTTCTACAGTTTCTTTTGGGCAGAAAATAGAGATTTATAAAACATTTGGTGGGTACCGCTTCGAGAAAGACTCTGCCTCTATTAGTCCAAAGATGGTATTGGAAGCCATGAAAGATAATCAGTTGGCCCATTTGGAGTTCAAAAAAGCCAAAACCAATCTTGATGCAGCAAGTGTTTTAGGGTTTACTGGAGGTTTATTAATTGGGTTTCCAATTGGTACTGCCATTGCCGGTGGAGAACCTGAATGGGGCTTAGCTGCGGGTGGTGTTGGTTTGATATTGGCGTCTATTCCTTTCAATAATGCTTTTAAACAACATGCATTGACTGCTCTAGACAACTATAATGCTGACTTTAGCGCTCGAAGAGTAAAGGTAAATTTCTATTTGGCTGGCGCTGGTGGAAGGTTAGTAATTAAATTCTAAGTGTTGTTGGAGTAGATGACTAATTCATCGTTTCCAATCATCTCACAACTGCTTACTTCTTTGTTAATTATTGGCGCCTCAATACCACTTTCAAATCTTTGCTCCGAAGTAAATATCCTGGCCTCATCCCAAACACCTTCGGACAAGAATGCCCTAATAGTTTGAGCCCCTCCTTCTACAATTAGTGATTGAATTTTTCTATTGAACAAATCTGTCAGGATTCCTTTTAAAGTGTTTCCTTTCTCCCAAAGAACATATTCAACATTAGGTTTACTTTCTTGTCTTAACACGCTATAGCAAATGGTAGGGGTCGAGCCATCAAATAGATGAAGGGATGGTTCCAAATTTAGATTCTGATCAATAACTATTCGAACGGGATGTCGACCAGACCAATCTCGTACCGTTAATTTGGGATTGTCATGTGCTGCGGTGTTATACCCCACCAAAATTGAATCCTCCGCAGCCCGCCACTTATGCACCAGCTTTCTGGAGTACTCGTTGCTAATCCACTTCGAATCAAAATTTTCTCTTGCAATAAAACCATCCGAAGTTTGTGCCCACTTCAGAATAATAAACGGTCTCTTATTATTTAAGAAAGTAAAAAAACGTTTGTTGAGCTCGTATCCCTCATTCTCTAAAACCTCTGTGGTCACTTCAATTCCAGCATCTATTAATTTGCTGACACCTTTACCTGCCACTAATGGGTTAGGATCAATATTGGCAATAACAACACGCTTCACATTATGCTTAATAAGTAGATCTGCACATGGGGGGGTTTTTCCAGTATGGGCACAAGGCTCCAGATTGACATAAACCACAGCGTCTTTAAGAACAGATTTATCCGTCACAGCATTGACGGCATTGACTTCTGCATGGGCCTCACCATACTTTTGATGCCACCCCTCCCCAATAATTTTATCTTCACATACAATTACACAACCTACCAAAGGATTTGGACTAACATGACCTATTCCATTTTTGGCCAACTCCATTGCCCGAAGCATGTAAAATTTGTCAGAGATCATTTCAATTATGTAACATTGCAAAGATCAATTAAGCTATGCCGAATTCCAAAGACGTATTTAAGTGGTTCGTTGACCAAATCACATTAGAAGAAGATCCTAATGAGATCAAAAGTATTGTGTATTTACTTCTGGAACAGAAATTCAACATTACTAAATCACAGGTTATTGCCGCAAGTGACCTTCCTGACTTTAAGGAAGAGGATGCAACTGAATTCATACAGAGGATCAATAAAGGTGAGCCTATCCAGTATATAATTGGCACTCAAGAATTCTACGGAAGAAATTTTAAAGTTGGACCTTCTGTATTAATCCCAAGACCAGAAACAGAAATACTTATTTCTACGGTTATTGACCATTTAAATATGGCAATAATTGATTCCCCAAAAATTCTTGATATTGGCACAGGAAGCGGTTGTATTCCTATAACACTTCAATTGGAACTAAATGCAGAGGATGTTACTGGAATAGATATCAGTGAAAAAGCAATTGCCGTGGCGAATGAGAATAACAAACTGCACAATACAAAAGTGAATTTTTTAGCAGCTGACGTTTTGAATGATCCGTTTCCTGACAATAATTATGATATCATTGTCAGCAATCCCCCCTACGTAACTGAACGAGAAAAGTCAGAAATGAAAATTAATGTTCTGAATTTCGAACCTCACAATGCATTGTTTGTGCCTAATGAAGATCCCTTATTATTTTACAAGGTCATTGCAGAAAAAAGTAAAACATGCCTGAATTTTGGAGGAATAGTTGTAGTGGAAATAAATCAACTATTTGCCAATGATGTAGAGTTAATCTTCATGAGAAACTCGTTTCGATTTGTGGAGACAATTAAGGACCTATCAGGAAAGGACAGAATTGTAAAAGCTGTACTGTAATGTAAGTCGTTGAGGTTTACAACAAAAAAAGGCAATGATCTATCATTGCCTTTTTTTAGTTAAACTAAAGTGATGCTCTATTTCTTGAAGTTGGTGGCTACCTTTTCAATAATATCACAGCATTCATGAATTTGCTCTTCGGTCATAACCAATGGAGGTGCAAAACGAATAATATTTCCATGTGTAGGCTTAGCTAACAGCCCATTCTCTTTTAGTTGCACACATATATTCCAAGCTGTTTTGCTATCCGGAGTATCATTTACTACTACTGCGTTGAGTAAACCTTTTCCGCGAACAAGAGTAACCAAATCACATTTTTGAATCAGCGCATTCATTCTCTCCCTGAAAATTTTCCCTAGTTTTTCTGCATTGTCGGCCAGTTTTTCTTCTACGGCCACTTCCAATGCTGCTTTACAAACCACAGCCGCTAATGGGTTCCCTCCAAAAGTAGAGCCGTGTTGCCCAGGCTTTATTCCCAACATAATTTCATCATCTGCAAGCACGCAGGAAATAGGAAACACGCCTCCGGAAATCGCCTTTCCTAAAATCAACAGATCAGGATGAACACCTTCATGATCACTTGCCAACATTTTTCCACTGCGTGCAATACCTGTCTGAATCTCGTCTATCATTAACAGCACGTTGTTTTTCTTGCACAACTCACTGGCTTTTTTCAAATACCCCTCAGAAGGCACATAAATACCCGCCTCTCCCTGGATAGGCTCTATCAATAAGCCTGCTACGTTAGGGTTCTTTAATTCTTGCTCAAGTACTTCAACGTTATCATATTCAATTACTTTGAACCCTGGATTAAAGGGCCCAAAACCAGTTCTGGCTGATGGATCAGAAGAAGCTGAAATAATAGTTGTCGTTCTTCCATGAAAGTTTTTCTCCGCAGTAAGTATAATGGCTTCGTTTTCAGGAATGCCTTTCACATTATATCCCCATTTCCTCACCAGTTTAATACCTGTTTCTACACCTTCCGCTCCGCTATTCATAAACATTACCTTATCGTAGCCAAATAATTCACAGATATATTTTTCTGCAATTCCCAGCTTGTCATTATAAAACGCACGAGAAACGAGTGTCAACTCTCTGGCTTGATCTATTAGTGCATTGATGATCCTTGGATGGCAATGCCCTTGGTTAACTGCGCTATAAGCAGAAAGAAAATCGTAGTATCGCTTCCCTTCTACATCCCAAAGAAAAACTCCCTCTCCTTTGTTTAAAACAACGTCAATGGGGTTGTAATTATGAGCTCCATATTTTTGTTCTAATGCTATCGCCTCTTGGCTAGTCGTATTTGCAGTTTCCATAGTCAATAAATTACTTTAAAATAAAAATGATCCAGAATTATACGCCAAAACTTCTGATGTGCTCATAAATTCGCTCCTGACCCACCCATCATTAGGCGCCATCTAATGCATGCAAAGATATGCCATTTGCGCCCAATCGCCTAAGAAGTTGAGGTTGGGCTTGCGGTTTTTTGCTCTAACTTTACAACAATGGAAATAGTGATTTTGCTCTCAGGAATTGTGCTTGGTGCTGTTGCAGGATGGCTAATTGCAAAATATAAGTATTCTGCTGACAATGCCTCACTGGCTATAGAACAAGAAAAGGCGCGCGCTTTAAGTGACCAGGCTTTAGACTTAAAAAAAGAACTAGACCAACTTCGGCATACCAACCTGGAATTGAACTCCAGCTTGTCTTCATCAGAGGCGGACTATCGCAATCTCCAAGAGAAACTAACCGATCAAAAAAAAGAATTGGAAACTTTACAAGAGAAGTTTACAGTTCAATTTGAAAATCTGGCCAATAGAATATTTGAGGAGAAGAGCAAAAAATTTACTGAGCAGAACAAAACTAACATGTCCGATGTGTTAAAGCCATTGGGTGAAAAAATTATAGAGTTTGAAAAGCGTATAGATCTGTCCCACAAAGATTCAATAGAAAAAAACGCAAGTCTTTTCAATGAGCTTAAGAACCTCAAGGAACTCAACCTTCAAATGGGAGAAGATGCCAGGAACTTAACCCGAGCCCTTAAAGGCGACACCAAAACTCAAGGTTCCTGGGGTGAATTAATTCTAGAAACTATACTCGAAAAATCTGGATTGGAAAAAGGAAGAGAATACACAGTGCAGGAAACTTTCTATACTGATGATGGCAGAAGGCAAAGACCCGATGTAATCATTAACTTACCAGAATCGCGACACATCATCATCGACTCCAAAGTGAGTTTAACAGCATACAACAATTACGTGAATGCTGAAAAAGATGATGAGCGAGACGCACAGGTGAAATTGCATATGCAGTCTATCAAGCAACACATGCGCATTCTGACGGACAAAAATTATCAGAAAAATTATAGTGACAATGGACTCGATTTTGTCATCATGTTTATTCCCATTGAAACAGCTTATCTGTTGGCTATTCAAACCGACCCTAAACTTTATGAAGAAGCATTTGATAAAAGAATCGTTTTCGTAAGCCCTACATTACTCCTTCCTTCTCTGCAATTAATCAAAAGTGTATGGCGACAAGAACACCAAAATAGAAACGTGATCGAAATCGCAAAGAGAGCTGGAGACTTATACGACAAGTTTGTTGGGTTTACAGAAGACTTGCTTACGCTTGGCCGTCATTTAAATTCCTCAAAGAAATTCTATGAAGAGTCGATGAAAAAACTTTCTGTTGGCAATGGGAATCTTGTGAGCAAGGTGGAAAATTTGAAAAAACTGGGAGCAAAAGCAGAGAAGACTATTGATCAACAGTTATTGGGACGGGCCGAAGATCAGGCTGATCTATTTGACCAATAAAATAATTACCAATATTGATTTACTAACTGATTTAAAGTGAAACTAACAGCTGATAATAAGCTCAAAAAAATAATTGTTGTGGGTGATCGGGTATTGATCAAGCCTAAAAAACAGAATGACAAAACCGTAAGCGGGCTTTACCTTCCTCCTGGCGTTCAAGAAAAGGAAAAAATTCAAAGTGGATATATCATAAAGGTGGGCCCAGGATACCCCTTACCTACTCCAGTAGATGAAGAAGACATGTGGAAGGGTAAGGAGGACATAGTTAAGTATCTTCCCCTACAAGCACATGAAGGTGACCTGGCAATTTTCTTGCAAAAAGGTGCTATAGAAGTAATCTATGAAAATGAACGATACTTCATTGTCCCGCAGTCTTCAATACTCATGCTTGAACGTGAAGAAGATCTATAATGGCTGGCCTTTCTTTTGATGTGCTTAGGGTTGGAAAAAAGTACCGGCTTACGAATTATGGGGATCAATATGACTTTATCATCGAAGCCATACTTGGAAATGGGGATTTTAAGGTAAAGGATATACACACTTTGGAGAGGTATTTGTTAAAAGAGACCTTAAAGTTCGGAACTGGACACGATTTTCGATTAGACGAATTAAGATCGTCATAACACATCTCCTTTTTTCACGTAAGTATAGGAGGAGTTTACACTTTTGGTTTTATTTGAATTCCTAAAATTTGAATCATATGAATTTACGATCACTTATTGTTGCTGCTTTTTGCCTTACCAATATTTCTCTATTTGCTCAGGGTGACCTCCCGACCGATTTCTTATCAAAAGAATTTCATAAAGAGCGGAGACAAAAACTGCGTGAACAAATGCCTGCCAATTCCGTGTCCGTATTTTTTGCCAATCCAGTTCGCAATCGTGCCAATGATGTGGATTTCATTTATCACCAGGACCCTGAATTCTTATACCTTACAGGCTATAAAGAGCCACATGCCGTATTGTTGGTTTTCAAAGACAATCAAACTTCAGCCAATGGAAAGGCCTATAATGAAATAATTTTTGTTCAGCCACGAGACGCTATGCGCGAAATGTGGACTGGTCGAAGACTTGGTGATGAAGGCTCAAAAAATTTATTAGGACTGGAGCAGTCCTTTAATAACACTGAATTTAAAAAATACAATGTAGATTTTAGCAAATTTGACCAAGTGCTGTTTTATGATTTCTTTAATGATGTCAGAGACAACCCCGCAGATTCCTCAGATCTCTACAGTCTTATTGAAGATTTCAAAGTGAAAGTCAATTACGAATCCAAGAACAACCTTTCTGTTTCGCGTGAGCAAAGAAAAAACAATGTGAATCTAACTGCGCTGGATGGATACATGAGAGCATTAAGGGGAGTAAAAACTGAAGAGGAGTTAGCAATGATTCGTAAAGCAGTTCTAGTTTCATGCCAAGGGCAGATAGAAGTAATGAAAGCGTTAAAGCCCGGTATGTCTGAAAGAGAGATTCAGGGCGTTCATGAATTTGTATTTAAAAAATATCAAGCAGAAGATGTTGGCTACCCATCTATTGTAGGTGCTGGTCATAATGGCTGCATTCTCCATTATATTGAAAACTACAAGCCTGAGGTTTCCTCCAAGGAAATGATTTTAATGGATCTCGGAGCAGAGTACCATGGGTATACTGCAGACATCACAAGGACGATCCCCATCAGTGGTAAATTTTCTCCTGATCAAAAGGCCATCTATGACATCGTACTGAAAGCTCAGGAGGCAGCCATGAAAAAGGTAAAACCAGGAGTAAGTTTTGCAGAACTTAATCAGGTGACCAAAGATGTTGTGAACAAAGGACTAAAAGACTTGGGCGTTATAAAATCAGTAGATGAGGATCATTTGTACTATCCACATGGGTGTTGCCATCACATTGGATTGGATGTACACGACAAAGGATTTAGAAATGCCATGCAGGAAAACATGACTTTCACTATAGAGCCCGGAATATATATCCCAGAAAACAGCAATTGCGACCCACGCTGGTGGGGAATTGCTGTGCGCATTGAAGATGACTACAGGGTAACTAAAAACGGTTACGAGCATCTTTCAGATTATGCACCTCGTACAACGGAAGAAATTGAAGCCACGATGAAACTACCAAGCCCGTTGGACAATTTTATTCTTCCCGAACTGAAAAATAAAAAGTAGCATACTGCAAATTGCAATCGTAGTATTTTTTGTGTTCATTCGATGTTAATGAACCTAATACTATGATTGCAATTCGCAGAATTTATGATCACAACAATCCAGTTAATCAAAATGCATTAGCTCAATGCAAAGAAATACTGATTGCGCAGTTCCCACACCTTTCTCCTGCTGAAGCTGATGAAATATTCATTGCTGCCAAAAATCCGTTGGCTGCCCATTTCAGGTATGTGGTCTTAGTGGCAGAAGCCAGAAATAAAAAGGTTTTGGGTATAGTGATCGCTTCTTACTTTCCTAAAGAAAAATTTTACTTTTTGGATTATATCGCTGCACACCAACACCGAAGCGGTGGTGGTGTAGGCGGAGCCTTATATGAAAGGTTGCGTGAAGAAGCCGCAGCTACCAATGCCATTGGAATATTTTTTGATTGCCTTCCTGATGAACGTGAACTATGCCCCGATGAAGCGGAGAGAAAGCAAAATATAGCGCGACTTCGATTTTATGAACGATATGGAGCACGCCCTATTGAAGGCACACTCTATGAACTTCCGCGCAGTGACAAATCCATCTTTCATCTTGTGTTTGAAGGGCCCGGAGAGAAGGCAGAACTCAAGTCCACTGATGGCAGAAAAATATTCAAGGCGGTGCTTGAAAATAAACAAAGTGGTAAATGCTCCCCTGAATATATCAAAAAGGTGGTAGGCTCCATTAAGGGCACTACTTTGATGTTGCGAGAGAAAAAGCACATAAGGAAAGAGAAGTACATCGAAATCAAAAAAGTAATCCCTTCAGATAAAAAAATAGGCTTGATAGTGAACGAAGGCCACATCATCCACCATGTGAAAGACAAAGGGTACCTGGAATCTCCTGTAAGAGTGAAGTCCATATTAAAAGAACTTGATAAAGTAAAGATTTTTGAAAGGGCTGCTGCCAAAAACTATCCAGACAGTTGGGTAGAGGAAGTGCACTCCCCACAGTTTGTTGCATTCCTCAAAAACGTTTGTGCAGCAGCAAAGGATGGTGCCATTTTTTATCCGGAGATTTTTCCCAAACGATTCTCCCAACGCATCCCACTGTCACCAGAGCATCAGATAGGATATTATTGTATTGATAGCACTACTCCTCTCCATGCCAATGCCTACAAAGCATCACGAGCGGCAGTCAATTGCGCACTCACCGCAGCTGATCAGGTACTTGATGGCAGACAAATGTCTTACGCACTTGTGCGCCCTCCTGGCCATCATGCAGAACGAAAATATTTTGGAGGGTTTTGTTACCTGAACTCAAATGCGGTAGCTGCCAATTACCTAAGTCAAAAAGGAAAAGTCGTTATCCTGGATATTGATTACCATCATGGCAATGGACAGCAAAATATTTTTTATGAACGCAATGATGTTTACACCATCTCGATTCATGGTGATCCATTATATGCATACCCGAATTTCACAGGTTTTGCAGATGAACGAGGGTTGAATGAGGGTGAAGGTTATAACCTGAATATTCCTTTAAAGAAAGGCATCGATGGCAAGCAATATCGAAAAGCACTAGCAGGCGCCATAGCTGAAATTAAAAAATACGATCCCACCTATTTGATCATTGCTCTTGGCTTGGACACCGCACAAGGTGACCCAACAGGTACGTGGCGGCTATCCTCTCAGGATTTCGTGGAAAATGGAAAAATACTAGCAAAGCTCAATTTGCCCACGCTCATTGTACAAGAGGGTGGTTATAAAAACAGAGATTTAGGCATCAATGCTCGCCACTTTTTTGAAGGGTTGTGGGAGGGGTATTATATGTAATATTAGGAGCATATAGATTCATATCTACCCTTGAATCTATATGCTCCTTAATTCAAAATTATACTTTTCTATAAGTTAATGTATTAAGACATCCTCCATCCGATGCATCATCTTTAAAAGTAATTGTTAATGTAGTCCCAGAAATTGCATAATTTACTGTCTCAGTAATTGTAGTTGACCCTATAGTAGTGGTGAATGAAATTGTGGATCCAGTTACGGTATAAGGCTCTGCTGGGTCACCCTCAAATGTGATTGTGTTTTCAGTTATAACTACCCTTTCACAAGAGGATGAACAGGTAAATGAATCATTATCATCCGAATCAGTACAGCCGCTTGTGGCATAACTCACCTCTTCCCATGTCCCGATAAGAACAGCACCTGGTGACTCATCATCATCCTTACAAGAAGAAATAACCATTGGGATTGCAAATACAAGCAGTAATAGTTTAACATAATTTTTCATGGCTGGCGGGTTTAAATTCTCTTTAAAGCTAAAACTTATTACCCACTAAAATTGAGCAAAAATGAGTCAAATATTACCTCAAATGTAACATAACCCTATACCTTTATCTTTCAAATCCCTAAAATGAAACAGCTGGTAGAGCGCATTAAAAATGCAAAATTAAAAATTAGTAGTTCCATTCGTGAAACACCACTAGAGTATTCCTATTCATTATCTGCCAATACCAGTTGCGAGGTATACCTTAAACTGGAAAACCTTCAAATTACAGGCTCCTTCAAAGCACGAGGGTCAATGAACAAAATTCTTTCCTTGAAAAATGATAAAAGAAAAATTATCACGGCCTCAACAGGCAACCATGGACTTGGCGTAGCCAATGCATTAAAAGCAACAGGAAAAGAAGGCACCATTTTTCTTCCCACCAAAGCTTCTATTGCCAAAGTAGAGGCTATCAAACAACGAGGCATCACTGTGGAATTTTATGGGGATAGTGGAGAAATTACAGAGACCTATGCGCGAAAGCTCGCCAACGACACCAATCAGGTTTATGTGTCGCCTTACAATGATGAGGACGTAATAGCTGGCCAGGGGACGATAGGGGTTGAACTTTATAAACAATTACCAGAACTGGATGCGGTTTTCGTTTCAATTGGTGGTGGTGGCCTGATTGCAGGAATTGCAGCCTACTTAAAATTCGTTAACCCCAATATTAAAATAATTGGATGCCTTCCGGCCAATGCTCCAGTGATGTATGAATGTATCAAAGCGGGGAAAATCATAGATGTACCCGAGCAGCCAACTTTATCTGATGGAACGGCTGGCGGAATCGATCATGATACTATTACCTTTGAATTGTGTAGAGACTTGATAGATGACTACGTTCTAACCTCTGAAGAAGAAATCTTAAGTGCGATGCGATTTGTACTAAAACACCATCATCAAGTCATAGAAGGATCTGCGGGAGTGGCGGTGGCCGCCATCATTAAGCAAAAAGAAAAGTTTGGAGGAAAAAAAATAGCTGCAGTCATTTGTGGTAGCAATGTGAGTGAGGCCGTTCTTAAAAAAGTAGTTTGTGATGTCTAGTGTTGTTTCTCTTGAAAAGATAAAGTCATGCCTCAGCAAGTGCTCGGACAGTGATTTAATTCAAATCATTGAAGATGGTTTTGTCAGTTACTCAAAAGGAGACGTGGTTGTACCTCCGGTCGGTCACCTACCCTTTACTGATCCTCCCGGAGATCTTCATATCAAATATGGTTTTATAAAGGAGGATGAATACTATGTGGTGAAATTGGCTTCCGGTTTTTACAATAATCCACAGCTAGGATTGAGCGCAAGCAATGGGTTAATGTTAGTCTTCAGTCAGAAGACGGGTGAATTGCTTTCCGTACTATTGGATGAGGGGCACATGACGGATATCCGCACAGGATTAGCAGGAGCTGTTGTTGCAAAACACCTTGCTCCAGATAATGTGAATACTATTGGAATAGTGGGAACCGGAATACAAGCACGACTTCAGTTAAGATTTTTAAAATCTGTAATCGACTGTAAAAAAGTAATTGTTTGGGGTCGTGATGAAAAAAAACTTAGTGAGTATAAAAAAGACCCAACGTTGTCCGACTTTACAATTAGTACAACTAAAAATATCACCGAATTAACCAGGCAATGCAATTACATTGTTACTACTACGCCATCTAAAACGCCACTTCTTCTGACAAAAGATATTCAACCTGGAACTCACATTACAGCAGTTGGCGCAGATACCCCTGGTAAGCAGGAGTTGGAGGCCAGTCTCTTTGGAAAAGCAGATCTTATTATAGCCGACAGTAAATCTCAGTGTATAGATCATGGCGACATCTTTCATCCTATTCATAAAAACATTATTAAAGAGGATCAAATTATCGAGCTAGGCACCCTTATTTCCTCGAAACAAAAAAGGAAAAATGGTAATGAGATTTCAATAGCTGACCTTACGGGAGTAGCTATTCAAGATATACAAATCGCAAAATTTGTTTACCAAAAAACAAAGACATAATAGCTGCTTTGCCTCTCCATGTAAAATAGTATCTTATCCATTCAATTGACAATCTATGTTTAGATGGTTTAAGAATGCTGGTCCTGGAGCCTTAGTAGCAGCCGCCTTTATAGGCCCTGGCACTGTAACAGTATGCACCATTGCAGGCGTACGTTTCGGATACGATCTGTTATGGGCGATGGTATTGTCTACGTTGGCTACCATAGTGCTGCAGGAAATGGCTGCTCGCTTAGGTATCATCACAAGGAAAGGGTTATCTGATGTCATCCGTCAAGAAATTAATAACCCAATCATAAAATATATTGTTGTTGCCTTGATTTTATTTGCCATCGTAGTTGGCAATGCTGTGTACGAAGCAGGTAATATTAGCGGTGGGAGATTGGGGCTCGAAACACTTTTTGGAAGTTCGAGTGGTAATCCATCTAAGTATTTGAGTTTGATCATTGGCGTCATTGCTTTTGTGGTCTTGTATATTGGAAACTACAAAGTACTGGAACGCGCCCTTGTCTCTCTTGTAATATTAATGAGTCTCGCTTTTGTGATTACCTCAATACTAACAAAACCAAATCTACTTGATGTCTTTAAGGGGTTGTTTGTTCCATCCGTCAATGAGTCCAACTTACTTACTATCGTAGGCTTAATCGGAACAACCGTTGTTCCTTACAACCTTTTCCTACACGCCTCCTTAGTTAAAGAAAAATGGAAAACACAGGACGATTTGCATTACGCAAGAAAAGATACAATCATTTCAGTTGCACTTGGTGGGTTGGTTTCAATTGCCATTATTATTTCAGCAGCAGCTACCAATGTTACCTCCATTGCAAGTGCTGCTGACCTGGCCAAAGGGCTTGAGCCTCTTTTTGGGAGCTTTGCGAAATATTTTTTAAGCATCGGATTATTTGCTGCCGGCATAACTTCCGCCATAACAGCGCCTTTAGCAGCTGCTTATGTGGCCAATGGTTGCCTGGGATGGGAAGGAGATTTAAAAAGTTTCAAATTCAGGATAGTGTGGATGATCGTGCTCTTTCTGGGCATCACCTTTTCATCTTTAGGAATTAATCCTATTGAAATTATTCAATTTGCCCAGGTGGCAAATGGTGCCGCTTTACCCATAATCGTTGGCATCATTCTCTGGATCATGAACAAAGAATCCGTTTTGGGGAAAAACCGAAATTCAAAGTTTCAAAATGCCATTGGCATCATCATCTTTATCGTTTCAATTGTACTTGGATTAAAAAGTATTATTCAGGTAATTAACAGTAATAGTAAAATGAGTTATTCAATTGACATCAATTGTGATCTTGGAGAAGGCGCTGGAAATGACGCTAAGCTTATGCCTTATCTGAGTTCATGCAATATCGCAAGTGGCGGCCATGCGGGGGATGAAGCAAGTATGAAGGAATCAATACGTTTGGCACTCGAACATAATGTAAAAATAGGAGCTCACCCTTCCTTCCCCGATCGAGAGAATTTCGGACGTGTGGAAATGAACCTCCCCAATGATGAGCTCACCACCATAATCATAGAACAGATTGTTCAACTTAAAATTTTGACAGAAGAAGCCGGAGGATCACTC
>JBATLM010000253.1:0-32236 GCA_049289315.1 Cyclobacteriaceae bacterium | reverse complement strand
CTATACCGTTGATATGAGTACACAGCAGGCAGGAATATATATTTTAAGGCTTCAGGTTGCTAATCAAATTGAGTCAACCAAAGTGTTTATAACCCACTAGCCGATTTTTGCATATTGCCCTCTTTTTTAGGTGGAAATCAGCTAAATACTGGGCATATTTGAGGTTGAATTAATTGTGCATGACGAAATTGAAAGTAGGTATTCTCTATGGAGGCAAATCAGTGGAACATGGAGTCTCCATTAACTCAGCCCGAAATATTGAAACTTATATCGACAAAGACCTTTACGAAACGTATTGCATAGGGATTTCCACCCTTGGAACATGGTACGCTACGCCTTCAGTTAGCAAAGAAATTGAAAAAGGAAGCAAGATTAAACTCCATCTTGATGGAGTACATCCCTGTTTTGAGGATGAGCAAGGCAATGCAGTAACGCCAGATATTATTTTTCCAGTACTGCATGGTACAGATGGAGAAGATGGAAGCATTCAGGGGCTGATAAAAGCTATGGGGATACCTATGGTAGGAACAGGCGTATTGGGTTCTGCTGTATCGATGAGTAAGCTGGTGGCCAAGCAACTCATGCAACAGGCTGGAATTCCGGTGACTGATTTTCTGTTCTTCCACCACGATCAACTGGCAGAAATAAATTTTGAAGCTGCAAAGGAAAAACTCGGATTACCCTTTATGGTAAAGGCCGCAAATCTTGGATCATCAGTGGGCGTTTCAAAAGTAAAAAGCAAGGAAGAGTTTGAAGCTGCGCTCAAAGATTCCTTTCGCTATGACGATTGCGTTATTTTGGAAGAGTATGTAAAAGGAAGAGAAATAGAATGCGCGGTACTCGGCAATAAACCACCAGAAGCCTCCCTTCCCGGAGAGATTATTATAAGCTCCAATTACGATTTTTATACTTTCGATGCCAAGTATGTGGATGGAGAAGCTGTAAAAATTGAAGTTCCTGCTCAATTAGATGAAAAAACTAGCGATACCATTCGGGAGTACTCCATCAAAGCTTATCAGCAATTGCAATGTGAGGATTTTGCCCGGGTAGATTTATTTTTGAGTGAAATCGGAAAGGTATATGTAAACGAGATTAATACCATTCCTGGGTTCACCAACTCAAGCATGTATCCTATGATGTGGAAAGACCGTGGAGTTTCATTTACTGATTTAATTTCTCGGTTGATCGGACTCGGAATGGAGCGATATAAAAATGCGCAAAGAATAGAAAAGGAATTTCAATCATCTCTGAAGTTTTAACCCTTATGCGATTCAAACTACCCTTTCAATTCAATACACTCGGTTCATTCATCGTCAACCTCGGCATTGCTATAGGCCTACTTGCCTTTTTGTCCTTATTCTACTTTTATATCTATTTGCCTAACAACACCAATCACGGTGAAACCATTACAGTTCCAAACCTGGAAGGCATGGATGTAGAAAAAATTGAAGACTTCTTATCGGGTCACGACCTGCGGTTTGAAATAAGTGACTCCTCCTACTCAGAAGATTTCCCTCCACTCACGGTATTGCAGCAGTTTCCTAAGCCCGGATCTAAAGTGAAAGAGAGTAGAAAAATCTATATCACCCTCAACCGCCTCACTCCACCTACCGTGCCCATGCCGGATCTTGTAGACCGATCACGAATCAATGCAGAAGTAGTACTGAAAAGTAACGAACTAAGAAGAGGACACATTATTTTGGAGCCCAGTCCGTTTCTTAATTTGGTAAAAGAAATGCGCTATTTGGGCAAACCCATAGAGGAAGGGACACGCGTGCCAAAAGGTGCGGTAATTGATTTGGTGGTAGGAGATGGAAATGGAAGGTCAGATTTTCGAATTGGCAATCTTATAGGCGATAGTTATGAGACCGCGTTATTCAAATTACAAGGTTGGAATTTACACTTAGGAACAATTGAAATCCCTGCCGGAGTGGATACTACGGGCACTTCTCCTGTCGTTTACAAACAATACCCCGAAATAAACGAACAAGTACGAGTAGGTGATCCGGTAGATTTGTGGCTTGCCCCACCAGGATATGTAGAACCCGATGAAGAAGAAGACGAAGAGTCAGAATCTGATGAACTATAGAAAGGAATGTTGTCTTGTATTAATTTTTGCAATTAATGTTCAGGTAGCATTTTCACAGTTCACCATTGTGCCTCTATCTAAAGAGAAGAATACGAAGTCAGGTTATTCAGCGCGAACACAGGAACTCACTCCTATGCCGCTGCCTTTCTGGGATGATTTTTCTTTTTCAAACCGAGCTGACTCCCCCCACGACACCCTATGGAATTCAAGTAACTCAGTTTCATTGAACCTGGGATTGGGCATTAACCCACCCTCGCTTGGCGTAGTCACATTTGATGGACTCAATGAATTTGGAAGTCCATATGCGCTTAAAGAACCATTGGCAAAAGGAATTGCAGATAGCCTGGTTTCAAGACCTATCGCCTTAGACCTTGTTTCGTTGGAAGAAAGAAGCAGTGTATTCCTAAGCTTTTATTATCAATACAGAGGAAACGGAGAAGCGCCAGACCCTGGAGATCAATTGAGGGTGCTATTTAAAAATGCATCTGGTGCATGGATAACAGCCAGTACCATCGAGAATGATGGCACCATGGATCCTAATGTTTTCACACAAACATCAATTCCCGTAGCTGGTGCCGATTTTTTTCACAACGGATTCCAATTTGCTATTCAAAGTTATGGAAGGCTTTCAGGCCCCTTCGACACCTGGAACATCGACTACGTTTATTTAAACAAAGGAAGAAATGCCAGCGACACTAGCTATCCCGATCGAACCATTTCCATTCCACTCACCACTATGCTTAACGGTTACTATTCCATGCCGTATGATCATTTCATGGAAGATCCTACTGCGTATCTTATACCTCCGGTATTAACAATGCACAACCTGGAGTTTATCCCGGGAAACACAAACCAAAGTGATGTGCAACCTATCAATTATGATTCGGAAGATTCTGTTTTTGTGTATCGCGATGAAACAGAAACTGCATATACACACCAACTCGATCTGGGTACTTCCATTGGTAACCCATTGGAGCCACTGGAATTCAGAAAGACGCCTATTCAAACGCTACCTGATTTATCCAGTCTCTCCGCTTTAGATTTTGCGGCAAGAATAAAATTAAAATTATGGATCAATTCAGGAGATAATGTAGTACCATCAGTAGCTGATCCTTTAGGCGACTACAATACAATCAAATACTCTCCCATCGACTTCAGGCACAATGATACCACACAAGTGGAATATATGCTGAATAATTATTATGCCTACGATGATGGCACTGCCGAGTATGGCGCCTCCCTAAATCAACCCGGTGCTTTGTTGGCTTATTTATTTACACTCAATACACTAAAGCGAGATACTATAGTAGCCATAGATTTTTATTTTCCTGAATTTGGTGAAGACATAGGTCAATCTATTCAGGTTCAAATTTTAAAGGATTTAACAGGTGATCCTGGTTCCTTTTTGCATACGCAAACAGTAAGTGTAGTTCGAGGAACAAAGAATAATTTTTGGCGCATGGAATTATCAAGGCGCGTTGGAGTGAAAGGCCATTTCTATGTGGGATGGAAACAATCTACCTCCACAGCCCTCCCCATTGGTTTAGATAAAAACACCAACTCAGGAGATAAAATATTCTTCAATACCAATGGTGAATGGGAACCGAGTATCAATCTGGTGGGCAGCTTGATGATTCGACCTGTTTTTGGAAAGGGAGAAGGTGTATTTACCGGTTTACCAGCAGAGGAAGTGAATCCTATTCAATTCTATCCCAATCCCTCAAATGGTAGTTTTATAGTAACAGGAAACGCGGACGCCATATCCGTATATGATATCACCGGAAGAGCAGTGGCTCTTTCAATTGAAAAAAATCAGGAAGGACAGCAAGTTCAGCTGATCAATGCTCGCCCAGGTCTTTACATCTTAAGGCTGTTCAATTCAAATGGCGTTTCCTCTTATCGCATCAAGGTTGACTAACACCAGTCATGACCACATCCAGTGGATTGGGTGCAAAGCAAATCACAAAGACAAATAAAGCAAACCAGCCGAGTGCTACTCTTTCTGAACTCAACGGCTCCTCAATCTCTGAAGGTGGGTGTTGCACGCCAATGAACCTACCAATGATAAAAACAAAAAGTAACCAGCCGGGATAACCCTGAATGCCTGGTATTAGTGTTGCTAACAAGTATTGAAGCGCAAACATGGACAGCGCATACATCAAAGTGTCTTTCCACCCTAAACCAAGCCCGGTAAGACAGAAATACAGAAAGCCAATAAATAGTGGAATCTCCCAAATTAAAGTATCAGTGGGTACTCCCGGACTGATGAATCCGAGCCCGGCATAAAAGAGAAATAAAACAAACGTAACTGAAGCCACCTTTTTATGGCCTTTAAAGCCTAACAGTCCATAGATCACATGGCCTCCATCCAATTGCCCAATAGGTAGCAGATTAATGCTCGTAAAAACTAATGATAGAAATCCAGCGAAGAGGAAAGGATAGTGAATGATCTCATGCATGTTGGGGATACGTGCTGGGTCAGCTACGAACTTTTCAAAAAAGATAAACAGCAAGTTCTTTCCGATCATTACATCCGCACCCGCATTTTGTGCCAGGTACTCTGGCTGATATACGAAATTGGCATAAGCCAGTCCGTATTGTTCGTACTCAGGATGGAACTGAAATATGTATTCTGGTGGCGGCAAATGGGAGAAGCCATACCACAACACCCCAAGCGCTACCACAAACCCTGCAAGTGGCCCTGCAATACCAATATCAAAGTGATGTTGCTTTGAGTTGACCTTACTCTTGAGGCGAATAAGTGCGCCCATCGTACCAATCATAAAAGGAAGAGGTGGCAACGGAATGAAGTAGGGTAAACTGGTTTTCACTTTATAATGAATGGCGGTAAAATAGTGACCGAATTCATGTACAGCCAAAATGAGGAGAAAAGGAATGGAATACGACATGCCGCTATAAAAATCCTCCCAACCGTATCCCGGCATAAAGACGGACTTCCCTTGCGTCCACTCAGAACCTGCAAAGGTGGTAGTAATGAAAGTGACTACAAAAAGAGAAGTATGAACCAGTATTTCTTTGGGTGTTATTTTCATGCGAAGAGTTCAAAAAGTTGATCAGGATTTTTAACCTGAAACGTATTTATCCCTAAGAGTTTTGCTCCCTCAAGGTTAGGGAGATTATCGTCAAGAAAAAGAGTTTCACTTGCTTTCAGTTGATTGTCTGAAAGCACCATTTCAAATATCTCTGCATCAGGTTTCCGCATATGCACCAGGTGAGAATAGTAAGCCTTTTCAAAAAAGACATCTAATCTATCTACTCCAATGGAATCTTTTAGGATCTTGTTGAAGCAAGTGTAATGAATGTGATTTGTATTACTCAACAAAAAAAGTCTTGAGGTGCTGCCCAGCGACTCCAACAAACTGATTCTTGCTTTTGGAATATCCAGCAGCATGGCATTCATGCAATCATCAATTATTTCATCCTTTGCAGCTATCCCAAATTCATCACTTACCGCTTTTCTAAAGGCATCAGGAGATATAAGTCCCTTTTCAAACTGCTTATATGAATTAAAACTAAGAATGTGTTGCTGAACTGCAGCCGATGATTGTCGTGAAACCTCGGCAAATCTTTCTATTGTTCTCCTTTCATCCAAATTGATGATCACTCCTCCTAAATCGAAAATGATATTTTTAAATTCTCTCCCTTTCACTATTTCAGGTTATAAAAATTAAAACGCCATAGTTACGAAAATCATTCAATTATTCGCCATTGCAATGACCAGATGCCTGCCTAAAGAAGGGTCAAACCCAACATTTATAGCCATTGACATTAATTAGCTAAATTCATCAAAATCTAATCATGCATGAAACTTCCTTTTAAAATTGCCAGTGTAATACTTGCCGTATTAATTGTTGGGTGCAGTTCGCCAACACCCACAGATCCTGTTACATTATCAGAGCAGTATGCCCCAGTTGAAACCACCCCCTCTCCCGAGGGAACAAACATTGCATTGGGGCTTGCCGGGTATGCCAAAGTGATGTGTTCAGCTGTTTTTATATCCGGGCGAGAAATTGAGGAGGCGATGCAAAACAGCGGCTACTTTTTCTTACCGGAAGCGCTTTACGGAAAAGTCAAGTATGAGATCAATCAAGATAAAAAATCAGTAACCCTATCCCTTGGTGATTCGTTATCCAGAACCGCAAGAATTGCAGGAGATCAAGGAAGCATTATTCAAACAGAGGAAGGCTTGTTCTTTGACCCTGTGCAGGTGAATTCAACATTGGGTAGTGCAGATACCATGATGTGGCCCATGGGTGACAAGATGAATAAGCCGTCCAATACTACCTACGATCAAAATTTACTCAATGCCGCTATTGATTCAGCCTTTGCAGACCCACAAGCACTAACCGCTGCCTTTGTTGTTGTACACAATGGAGAAATTGTGGCTGAGCGATATGCAAAAGGAATTACAAAAGACACACAACTAGAGAGTTGGTCAATGGGCAAGAGTTTAACAGCAACTCTTATTGGAAGAATGGTGCAACAGGGTTATTTCAACATTGAGGATAAGGCCCCTGTGAAGGCGTGGCAAGAAGAAGGTGATCCCAGGGGAGAGATGAAAATCTCTGACCTGTTACAAATGAGCAGCGGGCTCAGGTTTCAATCGCATCGAGATCCGGATGCTAAACCGGAAATCAACCTCATGGATCACTTTTACATTTATTCCGGAGCGGTGGATGCATTTAATTATTCTTACGATAGGCCGTTGGAGTTTCCAATTGGCACAATGGGACAGTATCACAACTGCGATCCCCTTATACTAGGTAACATCATGAAAACAACACTGACTCAGGATGGCGTGGAGTACCTTAGCTACCCTCAACTTGAGTTGTTTGACAAAATTGGTATTCGCAAGCAGGTGATGGAAACTGATCCTTATGGAAACTTTCTACTTACGGGCTTCGACTATGGAACTGCAAGAAACTGGGCCAGGTTGGGAATGCTTTACCTCCAAAATGGCAAGTGGAATGATGAACAAATTATACCTGAAACTTTTACTCAGTTTGTGTCTACATTGGCACCGGCATGGAAGGAGCCTGTGTATGGCGGACTATTTTGGATAAATGGCAAAGGAGAAATGCCTATCCCAAAAGAAGCTTATTACATGGCAGGTGCCGGTGGTCAGAGAACCATCATCATTCCATCCAAAAAATTGGTAGTAGTAAGAATGGGGCATCACCGAGGCGATCCTGCAGGAATGAAAGCGCTAAACGCTTCACTTGCCCAATTGATGGAGGTTTTTTGAGGCATTACGAACACATTATAAAGAAGGATTTAAAATCCGCTCCCCTTTCAATCATTGGTAAGCCACTAACGTAAAGTAGCATCACGTAAGCTAATTGCCAATCATTATAAAAGCACCCCAATAAAAAGGATGGTCGAACTTCTGACGGAGTACTTGTTGCGCTTGACGAAACGTAACTTGTTTATTACGCTGTTGCCATTGTTTATAGAATTCAGTCATCAACTCCTGTGTAGCCGTATCATCCACCTTCCAAAGTGACATTAAAACGCTGTTGGCACCTGCAGAACGAAAAGCACGCGGCAAGCCATAAACGCCTTCTCCACTTTCAACTGTTCCCAATCCTGTTTCACAAGCAGACATCACCACAAGGTCTGTGTCTTGTAAATCCAGATTCATCGCTTCGTAGGCAGTAAATATCCCATCTTCTCCCGAGGCCAATGCTTTTCCGGAAGCAATAGATTTTCCAGCACCAGCTAATAACAACCCGGAGCGAAACAAAGGGTTTTTATTTAATGCAGCGACATCCATGCCTGCCAATGACCTCTCCCCTTCGCCTGAAACTTCACTCATAAAAAATCCATGCGTGGCAATGTGGAGAATTTTAGGGGAATGAATTTCCTTGATGTTTTCCTCTGTCGCCTCGCTGGACAACCATTTCTCTACCTTTACTTTTTGCTTTTTCAGAATGGCCTCAATACCGTTAATTTCGATTTTCGTCCCAGGAAGTTCGGTTACAGTACTACCGCTCATGAAGCGTTGGGTCGTATCACTCTTTAATAACGAATAGTTGGTAGTTTCATTACCGGAAACTGTTTCCGTCTTTTGGTTATAATCAGGAAACCCAATCAACAAAGCCTCTCCCGGGCGACTTACAGGTGTGGGATTTAGTAAGTCGCTGGTATTGGCTACCAATTGTATGGCCTGCTCATCAATAACATATTGTTCTGTTTCTGGGTTGAACAGTGTATTGACGTTAATCAAGTTGTAGACCCCATCGGGGGAGACATAAACAGTTTTAGCATTTCCACATGCTTGTTGGATGGGCTTCCAAAATTGATTGTATGATAGTTCGTCTTTTAATTTAGTCTGGATAGCATTACGATAATACTTCAGATAACGTCCCTCCAATTGATCTCCGTTTGGAAGTCGAACCAGTTTAGGCTGATTCACGGTTTCTTTTGTAATTACTAAAGCCGCATAAATAGTTTGGCGTACGTATACTCTTTTGAAAACAGAATCTGCATATAGTTTTACTTCGTACGTGGTAGACTTTGCTCCTTCTTTCTTCAGTTTAATTACTGAAGGGTTTACAGCCAACAATTCACCAATTTGGTTCAATGTCTGTCCCTTGGTTGACTTGCCATTGATGGCCATGATCACATCGCGTTCTGCAACACCTGCTTTCGCTGCCGGAGTTCTATCCGAAAGTAATTCTGTCACCCTGGCAAAACCTTGCTCTCCGAGCGTATCATAGGTTAGCCCTTTACCGATATATTGAAACTCATAATCAGGTCGCGATTCCCAAACCCGAATAATCTCTACCGCTGCTTCACCTTCTCTCAATTTCTGTTGTACATCCTTCCAGCTAGGCCGCGCTGCTACCAGGTCGCCAAACTGTTGGGATTTTTTAGTCAAAGCACGCTCAAGTTGAAGGGCTTCATTTTCCAGCCTCTCCACATCGATGCCGGCATCCTTTTTCTCTCCTTCACTCATTTGATACACTTTTGCTAATGCTCCTTTATTGGCTTGCCATTGGGTATAGTCTGCCTTCAGCTGCTCATCGTTGCTAGCCAGAATAGATTCTCTCATCTTATTGCCCGATCGAAACAATAATCCCTTAGTAAGTAAGGCTTGTGAATACATGTTGCCCAACTCTTGCGGATGCTCAGAAGCATTTGCAACTACAAAGGCATTGTAAGTATTAAAATGAACTTTAACAGAATTATAGAATTTGGTTTTTTCTTCCTCTGACAAGGCCGAAAAGAAATTATCAATACGTGTGAGTAGTCGCTCATTCGATTCATCATACGTAGTTTTGGCCTTGTCGAAATCCCCCTGATGGTAATACATCAAGCCAAGGTTGCCCAATACATTTTCATAGCTTACACTTTGTTTGCCCAGCGTTCGCGTATACACCTCCAGCAACTGATTAAAAATGGCTTCTGCTTTTTGGTAGTTGCCACGCACTTGGTAGTTTACTGCCATCCGATTAAGTAAATCAATATAGGCCGGGTAGTCGCTTCCTTTTATACTTAGCACACGTTCAGCCTCCAGATACATCTTTTCTGCCAGTGCAAACAATTGCATCTGAAAGTAAAGTGACGCCAAAGCTGTCTTTTGAATCGCGTACAACTCGCTATTCACACCATTTACCTCGGCTTTGTAATCAAGCACATCAAAATATATTTTTTCGGCATCGTTATAATACCCCATGGTAGCATACGTACTTGCTAACCTGGAAGCGATGTTGTAATACATTTCATCGTTCCCCTTTTTGTTTGCTTCCGTACGAGATTCATCGAGTATGCGAAGCGCCTCTGAATAATAATTAGAGGCCTCTTTTACTGAACCGTTGAGTTGGCGGAATTCCCCCATACTCATCAGCATAATGATATTTGAATCATCTTCTGGTTTTAGGTTTTGCTTGCTAATAGCATACGCCTCATTTAGCATTTGGAAAGAACGAGCCAGATTGCCAACCTCTCGATAACTGTGTGCCATACCAAGATTCATCAACACATAGGCGCTGTATTCATTTCTTGAAACATAAAAATTGCCGATTACTGACGCACTCTTCTCGAACACTTTGATTGCATTGAGGTAGTCGTTGGCAGCTAAATATGCTCCCAGCTTTTCAATGTCCCCCTCCTCTACTCCCAAAGTTTTTAACACCATCTGCTCATCTGCAGCAGAAAGTAGCGTTACCTCATTTAACAGTTCAGTATGACCCGTTTGAACCACCAGGGCACGTAAAACAACTTCTAAATTTTTATAATCATTCGTATTCTTCCCTGAATTTTTCTCCATGACGTACATCATCTTCACCACCAGCTTCTCTGCTTTATCATACTCTTTCATCAATGTATAGGAAGTCGCGATGGTCTCCAGGTTGTTAGTGTACGTTTTCCACTGATCTTGTATCTTCTCATTGTTCATTTCAAATACTGCAAGAATTTCTTTCGCTGCCGCATCGATATTCTTCGACTTATTATAGGTCTCCAGCATATAGCGCATGGTGCGCATCCACCCTGTAAATGTTTCAGAACTTTTTTGATAGATAGTTTGCGCCTCTGTCAGACTTTTTAATGCGCGCTCCATTTGTCCCACCTCGGTAAGCAACCTCCCATGCGCAATGGCCACCTCAGCAAAAGCACCATCTCGTTGATCTTCTTTTGCGCGCAAAAAAGCTTCACATCTTTTTTCTAAATCCGGGTATCGTTCCGACTGGTTGCTATTGATCGCGAAAGTGATCCAATCGCGAAGTGCCCCCGCATTTCCGTTATCAGCAACAGGCACCGCTGCTGTGACCTTCTCATACAAGAAATGGATAGAGTCACTTTGACCAAGACTTCTTTTATTATCCAAGATTGTTTTCCAATCCCAATAGAGTTGAAAGTTTTCATCAATATTTTTTGCTTCGCGCAAGTGTGCAGCAAAAAGAAATAACTCATTAGCCTCTTTCTTCAGCATTTTTTTATTCAACCACATAGCAAGCCCTTCCGTATATTGAGCGATTACCCGATCGGCTACCTTTTTACTTTGATGGCATGCACTCATGGTTTCTCGCCAGGAGGAAATCATTTCATTGGGCTTATCCCAACTCTGGTAGGCAAAGGTGAGGTTCCATACCACATTAATATGCTGCGAGGAAGCGCTTCCATATTCCTGTATGGCCAGTGGTTTTGCTTTTAAGAAGTTAGATACTGCCTTTTCAAATTCACCATTTGAACTACTTTGCACTGCTGATTTATAGTAACTATTATAATCGTTACCATAATACACCCAATCAGTATTGAGTTTATCCTTGGTAAAAGTTCCTTCTGAATATTTTTTCCCTTGCCAATAATAAACAGCCACACCTTCTTTGATTCCGTTCTTATAGGTGAACTCTTCCTTTTTACTTCCATCGGTATTGTACCAGATACAAAGTCCATCATTCACATCTGGGTTTTCGCTAAGTAATTGTCCTTGCCATTGCAATCGGCCATCCACAAAATAATCGCGCACGGTGCCCACTGGATTTCCCTGCTGATATTCAATGATTCTATAATAGGCCGCCTGATCCACTGAAGTGACCTGCTTCCAATCCTGATCTACCAACACCGTCCACAAGCCCTGCTTCTCCCCATCTACAATTTGATTAGGGTGCTGCGGAATTTTTTGAGCACATAAAGCAACTGAGACAAGAAGGAGAGGTATCAAAATAAATTTAGCCATAGCTGGAGGAAACATATAGGCAAGATGGTAAGGGAAACGATAAGAATAAATACGTGGTAGATGGTATATTGCCGGAGGCTCCATATTTAAAATTGCCTGGTTGTGTGCTGAATTCAACACCCAAAGCTACTTTGAGGCATGGGAAGTTTACATCCATCACCAAAGTATAAGGAATGGCCAGTTATGTAATTCAAACAATCGGAGGATATCGAAGCACATATCAAAAAAAATGAAAAGCAGTAAATACATCCAAAACCTATCGACTTACCCAGAAATGATCGAAAGATTATTATCGAAGTACAATCCTTAAGGTTTGATTGTGAAATCATCCACCAAATCCTTAAAATTGCACCCGCTTTGAAAGCAACAGGGCCCTTAGCTCTCCCGATAGCTATCGGGAGGTTAGAGCACCTCACTACTCCTAATAATAAGCAGTTGACCTATAGCTTATAATATGTCAGCCTGTTATATACTTCATAGCCAATCCTTGAACAAGTACTATGTTGGTTCAACTCAATTGAACCCTCAGGACAGGCTTCTTAAACACAACACTTTTTTCTATGGGTCCAATAAATACACTGCCATGGCGAGTGACTGGCAAATCTTTACGGTAATTGAATGCAGGTCAATTGTGCAGGCACGAAGTGTCGAAGCGCACATCAAAAAGATGAAAAGCCGGAAATACATCGAAAACCTATTGACTTACCCAGAAATGGTCGAAAGATTATTATCGAAGTACAATCCGTAAGGTTTGATTGTGAAATCATCAGTCAAATCCTTAAAATTGCAACCTCTTTGAAAGAGAAGGGCCCTTAGCTCAGATGGTTAGAGCACCTGACTCATAATCAGGTGGTCGCTGGTTCGATCCCAGCAGGGCCCACTAAAACATCAAATACACCTCAAAAACTACCTTTTTAAAGTTCTTGGGTAGGCCAATCAAGAAGTAATTTCGAGAATTTGGCGCTCAATTTAGATATAGACAGCATAGCTCGCTGAGCAATCGAGCTCCAGACTCGGTCATTTGGATTTCTTAAGTAATCCCTAAACCGAGTAGCCCCCAAGAATCATTTACTAGTGAGGTAGTTAGATTGCGACAAGCCAATCAAAAATCATTGTTGCCTCATATCCTTCAATGCGTGCTAATAGTCCAAACTTTTACACGATACCATTTTCCCTTAATGAAAAATGTGTTAAAATTGGGTTCTTAAACCAAACCTACAGATGAAATTCACTCGCCTTAACGCCCTTACGCTGCTTGTTTTACTGACCTTCGGACTTTGGTCCTGCGGATCGTCCACTAAAGAGGAGAACAACAACTCTGAAGAGTTTCAAAAAGCAGAAGAGTCACTGCAAGATCAAATTCAGGACGTAGTCTATAATATTCCTTCACCTTCTGAAATTCCATATTTAATTGAAGCTACCGGTGCTGAGTACAACCAAAGCCTCATTAACAGCAAACAAAAGGCTGATCAATATGGTACGATCAGCGATAAAGCTGCATTGAACCTGGGCGTGTACGCTGCTGATATTGGTTATTTGAGTTCATACGGAAAGACACAGGAAGCCATTGATTACCTCAATGCATGTAAAAAACTTGCTGATAACCTTGGGGTTATAGGATCTTTTGATGTTGCTGTACTTCAAAGTTTTGAATCCAACATTGGCAATAAAGACTCTTTGGCTGTCATTCTTAACAGATCCATCCAAAAAACAGATGATTACCTAAAGGATGATAGCCGTAACAAACTGGCTGCATTAATATTGACTGGTAGCTTTGCTGAAGGATTGTACATCTCTACAGGGATAATCAAAAGTTACCCAAAGAACATTCTACCTGACGATACCAGAAACTTGATACTTACTCCTTTGATGCGTGTAATTCTTGAGCAAGAAAAATCAGTAGATGAGCTATTGAAAATGTTAAATACAGTTGATCAAGCTGAACCAGTGGGTGGAATTGTTGCTGACCTCACAGCACTCAAGGCAAGCTATCGCGCCCTTAACATTGAAGATCAGATACAGAAAAACAGAGCCGATTTAGTATTGACTGACAAGAACTTGGCTGAAATTACCAAGATTGTTGAGAAAATAAGAAATTCGATCACCGGGTAATACCGACTGAACAACTTAAAAGGATTGGTGATGCCAATCCTTTTTTTTTGACTTCAAAAACCAGCTTCCTTTATTATCTTTAGCGAACCCAAAAAAACTCGTTTATGAGCGAACCCGTACTCAAAGCTATCATTAGACTGTTCGCATTAGTAGCCAAAGAAGATCTGGTAACAACGCAGGAACGAGATCATATCAAGTCATTCCTCTCCGACCATCTCAGTTTAAACGCAGTAGAAAGTAAATTAAAGTTATTCGATCAGTACTCCGATCAGCTTTCAGGTAACATGTCTCCCAGCGAAGAGGCTAAGACAATTGCCACAATGTGTGAGTCCATCAACAAAGAAATTGCGCAAAAACAAAAGAGCGTAATTATGGTTGAGCTCATGAGCGTGGTGTTAGTGGATGGTGAAATCTCATCACGCGAAGATTATCTTGCCAAGTCAATCGGTGCAGCTCTCAATATCGAACAATCGGACATCGAACTGATACAGAAATTTTTATTAGCCAAAACTCCTGATAAGCTCGACCATGAAGACATTTTGGTCATTGACAGTAGTGACCAGAATTATGGCAAGTGCAAACATATACAACGCCCGGAGCTAGATGGATTTGTAGGAATTTTGCATATTAAGAGCACTGATAATTACTTTTTCCATTACCTGGGCAACTCAGATGTATTTCTAAACGGGGTGCCACAGAAGTCAGGAAGCGTTAATGTACTGGCAACAGGAAGTACCATCCGATGGAAAACTATTACTCCAGTATATTATGGAGATGTATTGGCTCAATTCAAACAATTGGGCGATGGCAAGAGATTAAGCTTCGAAGCGAGGAACATTTCCTATGAGTTTAAAAACGGAAAGCTTGGACTAAGAAGTGTAAATGTATTTGAAGAATCAGGGAAGCTTGTTGCTTTAATGGGTGCAAGTGGAGCTGGTAAATCCACACTATTACACGTACTTAATGGAACTGAAAAACCATCGGAGGGCCAGGTACTCATTAATGGAATTGACATTCATCGCAATACCAATCAAATTGAAGGAGTAATTGGTTTCGTACCACAAGACGATCTGCTAATTGAAGATCTTACTGTGTTCCAAAACTTATATTTCGCTGCCAAACTTTGCTTTAGCCATCTTTCCGAAATACAAATCTATAAGCTAGTAACCAGAACATTGGAAGATCTTGGCCTAGTAGAAACCAAAGACCTGACTGTGGGATCTCCTTTAAGAAAAACAATTAGCGGGGGTCAAAGAAAACGCCTCAACATCGGTTTGGAGTTACTGCGTGAACCAACTGTTCTATTTTGCGATGAACCCACATCAGGCCTTTCATCAAGGGATTCAGAAAATATAATTGACCTGTTAAAAGAACTTTCGCTGAAAGGAAAATTGGTTTTTGCCGTAATTCATCAACCCTCATCAGACATTTTTAAAATGTTTGACAAGCTGGTTATCCTTGATACCGGTGGTTATCAAATCTACTATGGAAATCCTGTAGATGCTGTCACTTATTTCAAACAAAGCATCAACCTCATTAACAGTGACCAGGGAGAATGCGTGTCTTGCGGCAACGTCAATCCTGAGCAGATTTTTAATATCATAGAAACCCGTGTCATCAACGAATACGGAAATTTTACGAGCGAGCGTAAGTTCTCTCCGGAACAGTGGGAAGAGAAGTTCAAGAAAAATATTGAAATTAAAAAAGTAATACCCTCGAAGGAGGTTCCTCATAGTTCGCTCAATATTCCCAGATGGATTAAGCAAACAAGATTATTTTCATTGAGGGATATGCTTTCAAAGTTGAGCAACAAGCAATACATGCTTATTAACATCCTGGAGGCTCCTCTTCTGGCTTTTATTCTGGCTTTTATTGTGCGCTACTATAATGAAGATGATCCGTTCAGATTGGATTATGTATTTAGTAAGAATCCGAACATGCCAGCCTATTTCTTCATGAGTGTGATTGTTGCTCTCTTTATGGGGCTAACAGTGAGTGCCGAAGAGATTATCAGGGACAGAAAAATACTCAAGCGAGAATCATTCCTCCATTTGAGTAGGAGTAGCTACATCGTTTCCAAAATATCTATACTCTTTATCATATCAGCTTTTCAAACCCTATTGTTTGTACTAGTGGGTAACTACATCCTCGAGATCCAAGGTATGTTATTAATCCATTGGTCAATATTATTTACAGTGTCTTGTTTCGCCAACCTGCTTGGATTAAATATATCATCTGCATTCAATTCAGCCATTACTATATATATTCTCATCCCCATTCTGCTCATCCCTCAATTAATTTTAAGTGGTGTGGTCGTGAAGTTCGATAAACTTAATCCTGTAATTGGAAATACCGAAACAGTTCCTGTTGTAGGTGATCTTATGGCCTCACGATGGGCCTTTGAAGCAGCTATGGTGGCACAGTTTAAAGACAATGAATTTGAAAGGAAATTCTACCTGTATGACAAAAACATGGCTGAATCGGATTATAAAAAAATCTACTACATTCCGGCTCTTGAATCTCAACTCGACTTCGTCAATATCAACTACACCTCCAAGGAAGAAGGAATTAAAAAACAGATTGCTGATAATCTTGAATTGTTAAGAAACGAAATCAATGGAGAACTTGATATTGTTGGACACGAAAACTTTACGCAGGTTGATCAACTTTATCCAGAAAAATATGATTCCAGTCTCTACCCAATCACAATCAAATTTTTAGAAACACTGAGTAAGTACTATGTTAATAGGTATAACACAGCCGATCAAAAAAGAGATCATATTATTCGAGCTGAAACGAAGACAGCTGAAAGCGAGAAGAAATTTGAAGCATTTAAGGACAATTATCAAAATGAGGCAATCGCAGAGTTTGTTAAAAACACAACGGAACAGCATCGCATTGTGAGGAGTGGCAATCAATTAATTCAAAAAATATTTCCAATATATAAAGATCCTGACCCTAAACATGTTGTGGATTTTGATGCTCAGTTTTATATGCCCACCAAACATTTCCTAAACAGAAACGTGGACACCTTGTATTTCAATTTGGGAGTAATCTGGGCCATGACAATTCTATTGAGCCTAACCCTGTACTTTGAAGTGCTGAGGAAAGTTGTTGATGGGTTGAGTAATCTTTCTAATCCGCTTCCAAAGCGAATGTAACCCATGTTTTTCTTCCTTTCCAAAACACTTAACTACCTAATGATGCCTCTGGTAATCATTACGTTATTATTTGTTGCTTCAGTTTTGTTTAAAAAGAAATGGAGAAAAAGTTGTTTTGTGTTAGGACTTTCACTTTTACTCTTATTCTCCAATGAATTTATTGCTAATGAATTAATGGCTGCGTGGGAGATACCAGCAACTCCTTACCGTTCAATAGAAAAAAAATACGAATGGGGAATTCTTTTAAGCGGTGTGGCTAAAGCTGGAATGAAACCAGATGACAGAGTCTACTTTAGTCGCGGAGCCGATCGTGTCGTGCATACTGTACAGCTGTATAAACTTGGAATTATCGAAAAAGTATTAGTTTCTGGTGGAAGTGGACGTTTACTTGATGTCGGAGAAAGGGAGTCAAACAATCTGGCTGACGCGATGGTGTTGATGGGTGTTGATCCTGCAGACATTGTTATTGAAAGCGACTCGAGGAACACACACGAATCAGCCGTTGCTGTAAAACAATTATTGATAAATGACAGCCAACCTAAAAATTGCATTCTTATCACATCTGGTTATCATATGCGAAGATCACTAGGGTGCTTCACCAAGGTTGATTGGCAGCTGGACTCATTTAGTGCTGACTTTCTCTCCCATCCGCGATCCTATACTTTCGACACCTTGTTCATCCCTAAGATTGACGCGTTGCTTATTTGGCATCACTTAATTAAAGAAACCATTGGATATATTTCATACACCGCAGTAGGCTATATTTAATTCAATCAATGAAATCACTCTGGAGAAAATTATGGAACAAACTGGTTGAGTTCCTTAAGCAGGGCATGTCACCAGAAAAAATGGCACTCACCTGTGCATTGGGTGTCGTGGTAGGGATACTCCCAATATGGGGCATCACCACTTTTCTTTGTTTACTAGTAGCTGCCATTTTCAGAGTAAATATTGTAATGCTTCAACTTGTACACTATTTTGTATACCCCCTCCAGCTTTTACTTATTATTCCCTTTATCAAGGTTGGTACTTTTTTGTTTGGGGTAAACCCAATGCCATATGCCCTAAACGAACTCATAACCAAGTTTAAAATTGATTTTTGGGGTGAGTTAAAACAGGTGGGCTTTGCAATTACTTTGGGAGTGGGTGTTTGGGCGGTTGTGTCTGTACCACTTGGTCTGGGTATCTACTATATCTCACATCACTTCTTTGTGAAGTGGAGAAAAGCTAATCAACGCGAATTGAAATCCCAGTAAAGTTTTTGCATATACGCTTTACCCAATGATTTTTCATAATCAGAGGGGCTCCCCTCCTCACTAATGTAATTCTCACCAATAGTATCAAAAACATTTAATGTACTATCTGTTTTAAACCCATATCCATTATTGTACACAAACACAGCAAAAGGATTTCTATAAGAAGCATCGAACATATCGTGACTAAAGATAAAAGAGTTGTCACGCATATCCACCTGACCTAATAGCGTATTGGCTATATCTGCATGGCAGCCTAGCTTGCTTACCACAGTGTCCTTAACGGCCAGGGCACCTCCTAACCAGATCATTGGTATTTTAAAACGTTTGGGGTTCTGCAGGCCTTGATTATCAGGATAAGGATGGCCATGATCCGCAGTAATTACTACTAAAGTATTTTTCCACCAGTCTGTTTGCTTGGCCTTATCAATAAAATCTCCCAGAGATTTATCTGTATAGTAAGCTGAATTTAAGAATCTACTCACTTCATCATCCCCCTCAATAGCTGTTTCCATAGGCACATCAAAAGGTTCATGACTACTTTGTGTCATCATTACTTTGAAGAATGGCTCGCTGCAAGCCTCAGCCTCTTCAAAAACCCTTTCAAAGACATAATGATCATGAACACCCCACTTGCTTGTATTCAGTTCCTGCGGAAAGTCCATGCTGTGAGTGATGTGATCAAATCCAGCATTTATTAGATAAGACCTAAAATTTGAATAATCAATATTATACCCATAGGAAAACTCGGTACGATAGCCCGCCCTTTTAAAAACCTGATTTAAGTAGGGTAGTGATTTTGTTTTCTTTGGATCCTTAATGATGGAAGTTTGTGGTTGTGATGGGTAACCATTTAGAATAGAAACGATACCCTTATCCGTACGATCTCCACTGGAATAGAAGTTGTCAAAGAGTACTCCTTCACTTACTAATTGATTAATCCGAGGAGTAATACCTGGCAAACCTCCCAATGGTTCGATGAATCTGAAGGTATAACTTTCCAAGGCTATCAAAATAATATTGGGCCTTTTGGTACTAAGTATGTAGTGAGTGGAGTCCAATGGAGGGAACATTTCAGAAAAATATTTTTCCGTTGTATCTCTGTCGAAAAAATTATCCGCATAGCGCAGTTTATTCATTTTCTGCACAGCATATCCGAAATTCCAAACAACATTCACCGCAGCGTGATTGGCATACAAATTATCTTTGTGAAAATAAACAAAGCCAGTATTCATTGGTGCTACACCCAGGCTACCCCTTATGGGAAGAATAAGGAAAACGGTTGCTCCCAACAGCGCTGGGAACGCTAGCCATGTGACTTTAGTTAGTTTCTCAAACTTTGGTTTGAAAATTTTGAAAACGAAATAGCTTAACCCCACCGTTACTACCAGCCAAAGCAATACTAACAAAATTGACTTCCAAAAATCTCCCGAACTGGCAGCTTCCTTACCAAAATATAAAATCGGAGTGGCATCAAGGCGGAAACCCCAGTGTACATATAACTCTGCATCTAAAACCACAATAAATGTGGTTAACGCAATTAACACCACTTGATAAGGAAACCAGAATTTCCAGAGTGTCTTACCGGGTAAGAAGAAAAGTAATGACAATAAAAGTCCCGGTAACAAAGAAAGATAACCTGCCATCGCCATGTCCATGCGAACACCATGGACGAAGGCAAGAAGAATATCTATAAGATTGAGCTGTTGTGTACTATCCCATTGGTACACCATAAAAAACATACGTGCACTCTGAAAAAAAATCACCCACGAGAAGAATCCCCAAACAAATATTTTTAATCGGTCTATCATTCTTGCATTGATCTGTTCAATATTTTTGGATACACAACGGAAATCGCTCTTTGAAGGTGCGAAGGATCATCAATTTCACACCAGGCCATATCTTCAACTACCTTCACGGTCAGGTCTATTTCATTAGCAATTCCCACCATTGCATCCTCATAATGTAGTTGATAGTTATTGTCATCGTATTGCCTCTGAGCGTATGACACCATTCCCTTTAATGCCGTAAGTGTCAGCTTACTTATCCCCACCAATTCTCCATTGATATGAGTCAATTTACTTTTATCCTTGTCCATCTTCTCGAGTAATCCTTCATTATTAGATTGGATAAAAACCTCATCTCCAGAATGAGTAGCATCGCTAGCCAGTATAATGTTTTCTTTCTCATCCCCCATCACAAATTTTAATGCAGCAGATTCATAGAGCAAGTCACCTTCCAACAAAAGAAATGGCCCCCTAATCAACTCTTGTAGTACATACAAAGTGTACATACTTCCCGTTTTATCGTAGATAGGGTTTTTTAAAGTTATAACCTGTGGATAACGATCGGCCAGTTCATCAAACGCTTCATTCAGGTAGCCCGTACCAATAATGATTCTACTAATTCCTCTATCAATAAGTGATTGAATAGAACGATCAATAAGTGTAACCCCACCCACTTTCACAAAGGCCTTAGGCTTGTTTTCTTTTAGGTCACCCAGTCGGCTTCCTAAGCCGGCCGCCAGAATAACAGCTGTGTCGATTGACTTAGCCATTTGAAATGAACTCCATCAATCGTGTCTTTACCTCATGGGGTTTCATGGTAGGCCTACCCAGGTCTTTTGTCGATCCTTTTGCTATTTTCAGATACAGTAAGGTCAACCCTCCATTCATCTGCCATTTCACAATAGCCTTTGTCAATTCATCCAAAGTGCCTACTCTAAGTGTTATTGGATAACAAACAGATGCAGCTTGATCTACAAAGTCAATATTATGAGAAACAGTAGCTTGTCCACCCGTAGAGTCATGCGTATTATTATCCAGTAAAACATGGAGTAAATTATCAGGTTGATAATACGCATTGGTGGTAAATGATCCCATCCGCATGATAGCTGAACCATCCCCATCAATAACCACTACTTTTTTTGCTGGTTGGCTCATCGCCAAACCAAGCCCCAGAGAACTAATGCAACCCATGGAGCCCACCATATATAAGTGATTGGGCTTATCCGCTACTTCAAATAACTCCCTCCCCGTTTTTCCAGTGGTCGCCAGCAAAATAGTTCCTTTATCCGAAAGGTCAGTTAACACTTTTAAGGCTTCTCTGCGAGTAGGAAGTTCAGCTTTGGTAGCTGTTTTAGTTTTGATTTTATTTTGCAAAGTCCTTAACTGTTGTTCCTTCAGTTTCACTTCGTCAAATGTTCCCTTCTTCACTACAAAAAAGAATGTCTCTTTTTTCGAGATATACTTGTCGGCTCTCTTTAATTGCTTTTTCGCTTCTTCAAAATCATCGGAGAGATATGCCCACTTGACCTTCATCAGCTTTAACATCTTCTCTGTGATTTGCCCCATCAATTCATGCTGAGGCTCATCTCCTAATCCTTCCTCCCCTCTTAAACTTACAAACCCAAGTACAGGCAATTGAAAAGTGTAATTAAGCGAAGTGAGTGGAGAGGTAGCATTAGTCAAGCCCGAATTTTGCATCAGCACTACCGATTTCTTACCACCCAGGTAAGCCCCGGAAGCGATGGCTACTGCATCTCCTTCATTGGCGGCCATCACATAATCGCATTCATTGATGGCGTAGTTGATCAGGTATTTAAGAAATGAACAAGGCACACCGGAATAGAAATCATATCCCAGTTTCTTAAGTTCATTTCCGAATTGTTGAGTTGATATCATTACAAATGTAATTTTCCAGCGTTTTGAAAATCAACAAGCGTGTCTACATCTAGCCAGGCCCCACTGATATACTTTACTGCAATCGTATTGTCCTTTGCTATTTCATTGAACAAGTCTGTGCAGGTCATTTTCTTAAAACCATCTTTTTTGGAAAGCACCTCTAAAGCAGTTCTAACGATCTCTGATCCGTTTTTATTTACCTTCCATAAACCAATGAACTCCCCGTAAATGTTTTCGGGATTCATTTCTGAAGCCATCTGCTTGAAACTTGCCAATCCCTGGTAATTTACTCTGTTGTATTTTTCGGAAGCAAAAACGAAATCCTTGTCCTTACCTTTCTTATCACATTCTGCGTCAACGATAATGGTGATGTTGTTATTGTCATTTAAAAGTTCATTCAATACGAATCTCTTGAAAATAATATCACCATAGCTCACTACGGTGTTGTCTTTGATTTCATCTTTGGCTAGATAAAGGGAATACAACTCTTTAGTTTCGGCATAAAGGTCATTATCCTTTGTTTGAATATTATTGAGCTTGATTTTCTCCTTCGCAAAACCCCGCACTACGGTAATGTCTTTGATACCTACCTGATTGAACTCATCAATCTGTGTGGCCAACAGTGACCTTCCATTCACTTCTAATAATGTTTTTGGTGTCTCTTTGGTTAAATCTCCCAGGGAACCCTGACTAGCGGCCAGAATTATATTGTTTACTTTCTTACCCGATGTAGGCAAATATTTCTTTTCCGCTTCTTTTAATTCATCAGCACCCTGAAGTCTAAACAACTCGCTTACACTTACGACTTTACTTTCAACATTGATGAGCGATTGATCTTCAAAGATACGCTGAGTCGTATCTTGCATCACTTTTACAGCGCTGCGAATATTATGGTTGGCCCAAATAATGGTATTAACACCAAGATCTTGAAAATGCGAAGTAGGAACTGAGTAGTATTTGGTAGGAACAATAACCACTGGACTGCGATTGGCCCATTCCTTCATAAAGGCATCAATATCAGTAGAATCAGATTTCTTACTATGGCAAAGGATGGCGTCTGCACCAGCCTTATGGTAGGCCTCCGCTCTTCTCAAGGCCTCATCCAATCCCCAGCCTGCAATAAAAGCCTCTAATCTGGCCACCACCATGAAGTCATCATCAGTTTGTGTGTCTTTGGCCGCTTTTATTTTACCACAAAACTCATCCATATCGGCCAGTGGCTGATTCTCCCCTCCAATAAAGGAGTTAGTTTTAGGAAAAAGCTTGTCTTCAATACAAACACCCGCAATATCTCGTTGCTCCAGTTTCCGCACCAACCTACGCATGTTATTAAAATTGCCATACCCAGTATCTCCATCAAGAAGGATAGGAATTTTAATGGCATCACTCATAAATTCCAACACATCAAGTATTTGGGTCCAGGAAGCTTCGTTGTTATCCCGCACACCAAGAGAGGCAGAAATAGAAAGTCCACTGCCCCAGATACCGGCAAATCCTGCTTCTTCTACAATTTTTGCTGATAAACCGTTGTGAGCCTCCATCAAGTAACTTAGCTCAGGGGAGGTAATAATAGATTTTAATTGAGAGGTCTTCTTCATTTCCAGAACAGGATAAGCGTAAACGGTCGCAAAAATAACGATTAATTCATCGGGAATTAATATAAGAGTGATTAAGTCATTAACTTTCGGGGCCGATTTACAACTAGCTGTCTGAAGTAGAATATGAGGGAATATTCGTATCGATGTCATGATTTCTCGCTCCTAACTCCCGGTTTTAAGAAAAGGTTTGTAGCTCCCCTTCTCCCCTATATACCGTGGGTTATCCCCGCCAACATCATTACCATCATTTCCAATCTTTTTGTATACGTAGCTTTTTTCATTTCTCTGAATTACAACACACCAGCTGCCCGTGTTCTTATTGCTGTATGTCTATTTCTGTATCTCGTTGGAGACCATCTTGATGGAATGCAGGCAAAGAGAACCAAAACAGGCTCAGCGTTGGGAGAATTTTGTGATCACTATCTGGATGCTTTTAACAATGGCATCATATTGTTCACCGCATTTATGGTTTTTGGTATTTACGATCCCATCTTAATTGCTGTAGTTCTCACCGCCTCCTATCTGGCCCATATGGTTGTCTTCTACGAGCAATTTAAAACGGGTTGGCTGACGTTCGAAAAATTAGGTTCATTGGAGGCCGTACTGCTCATTCTAATTCTTGTAGGTATCTCAGCATTTGAGCCTGTCTATCTATTGTTTACTACAAATATCATATCCGCCTATAGGCTAATCGATGTCCTATTTGCCCTCTCTGCGCTTGGAGCCACAAACACCTTTATAACCACATTAAAAAGAACACCTGGGCGTGGAAACGAGGTTTGGCTATTTGTAGTCGGAACAATAACAATTGCTTTCGTTGGTGCCATTATGTTCAGTAGCCTTGAGCTGTTTCTCTTGATCACTTTGTATGCAAGCTTGTATGTAGGGCTCATCATGAAGGGTCACCTTGTAGATGGCATTGAGCGAATTCCTGATCTTGTCATCCCAGTGGCGTTGATCATTTTAAACTTCATGACACCGCTAGAAATCAAAAATATTTTTTGGATACTGGCCCTTTATCTTTTAGTAAGAATATCTGTGCTTGTTTTCCAAACTTTCAATGCACTAAAAACTTACTGGGTTTGGTCTAATCCTCGTATCTGATTCCAATGAAAAACATTTCTCGAAAAATTTTATTAAATCCTGGCCCTGCCACCACTACGCAGACTGTCAAAGAAGCAATGGTAGTCGAAGACATTTGTCCAAGAGAAAAAGAGTTTGGTGAAATGCTTGACAGCATTAAAGATGACCTTGTCAAAGTAGTGCACGGTGAGGAAACCCATCATGCGGTAATGTTTACGGCAAGTGGCACTGGTGGCCTCGAAGCCGCTATCACCTCAGCCGTACCTAAGGAAAAGAAATTGCTCGTAGTTGAAAATGGAGCGTATGGAACCCGAATGGTGAAACTTGCTGAAACTTTTGGCATTGAGGTGGTTCGCTATCAAATGAATTACGGAGACTATCCCAACGTTAGCGAAATTGAAACATTACTAAAAACCAACAAGGACGTAAGTCACCTCGCAGTAGTTCATCACGAAACTACAACAGGAATGCTCAATCCCGTTCAGGAGATTTGCGATTTGGCGCATCGGTTTCAGGTTGAAGTAATCGTGGACTGCATGAGTTCTTATGCAGGTATACCCATTGACATCAACAGATGGAGTGCTGACTATCTTATTTCTTCTTCTAATAAATGTATCCAGGGAATGCCTGGTTTGGTTTTCGTTATTTTCAAAAAGGCCCTATTGGAAAAAATAAAGAATACCAAGAGGTCATTCTATTTTGATATTTACAATCAGTTTTCCGGTTTCGAGAAAACAGGGCAAATGCAATTCACTCCACCCGTTCAAGTAGCCTATGCCTTGCGTACAGCCATTGATGAATACTTTGCAGAAACCGAAGCGGGTAGATGGAGTCGGTATGAAGAGAATTACATTACCCTTTATAATGGATTAGCCTCACTTGGGTTCGAATTCTTGTTGCCCGATAATCAGCAATCAAAAATATTGCTTGCCATAAAAGAGCCTCCTGATCCAAACTATTCATTTGATGCGATGCATGATTTTCTTTATGAGCGCGGGTTTACCATCTATCCAGGCAAAGGAGCCAAGGAAGCAACGTTCAGGCTATCGGTATTAGGGGATCTGCACAAAAAAGATATCGAAGATTTTCTCCAATGTCTTGAAGAATACCTGTCAATAATAAAATCGTAGCGAATTAATTTTGTGGTAAGACCGCTGGGAGTCCCTTCTGACTCCAACCTTTAAAACCACCTGCCAGATCATACACATTTTTAAAACCCATCTCTTTCATTAAATCAGCTGCATCCCTACTTCTTCCTCCGCTGGCACAATAAACGAAATAGGTAGCATTCTTATCAAGGGCACTCACTTTGGTTTGAAAGTCACTTGCCCTAAAGTCAACGTTGTCCGCTCCTTCAATATAACCATCCATAAATTCTTCCGGAGTGCGGACATCTAAAATAGCAGCATTTGTTGATTCACTCATTTTTTGCTGAAAGACTGCTGTGGATACAGTTTCGGAAATTACCACCTCTTCAGTCATAATGCCTTCATCAACTTGTTTCTCTTTCTTTCCGCAAGAAAAAGCGGTCAATCCCAAAATGAAGATTAATGTAATTTTTTGAATGTTCATCATCTGATTATTTGTACCCAGCCTTTGCATAATGGTTCGTTTTCTATTTCTACTTCATAATAATACGTGCCAGTCTCCAACCCTTGTCCTGCCCATGAATCATCATAGTTATTGTTTTCATAAGCGACCTTACCCCACCTGTTGTATATGGAGAGTGACACTTTCATCCCCACCTCAGTTGTGGTCGGGCTGTTAATGGCCTCTCCATAAAGGATCTTAAAAGTATCATTCTTTCCGAAAGAATTCACATCCGAATTTCCAGGAGTGATCACATTCGGAATCCTTATGGTAAAGAAAGGCAATTCGACAGATTCTTCAAAAACACAAAACGCCCTCTTGCCTACTAGTTTAACATAGTAATTACCATCTGATTCATAATTATAGACCACTTCACGCTGAGTGGACGAATTACCATCCCCAAAGTCAAAAAACAGTTCCTCATCTTCTTCGGTTCTATTTACAAGTTTCAAGGCAGGCCTAGCCGAACAATCTGTCACTTTTTCTATATCAAATTGGAGATCAATTCGAGGCACCACACTCACACTAATCGTGTCTTTTACGACACAACCATTAAAATCTGTGATAGCAACCGCGTATGCTGTTGTATCTGTTGGTGAGAAGATAGGTCTTGATAACTGAGACACCAGGCTATCCTTGATACTCCAGCTAAATTGGACACCACCACTGGCAATTAACTCAACATTCTCTCCGTGACAAATGGTTTGGTCTTCTCTTGCAAAGCCTGACGCATTGTTCACAGTTATTGTTGTGAAATCAAAATCTTCGCCTACGCACGTTCCTTGATCTAGTGCTCTTAATCTCACTGAATAACTTCCTTCTTTCTGATATTGATGAATGATGGCAGCAGTATCCACGCTTGTCAACGCAGTTCCATCACCGAAATCCCATTCGTAAAACTGCCCTCCAGTACTTCTGTTTTGAAATACAATCGTATCCGGAAAGCAGATTTTTCTTAGTCCGGGCTGATCAAGTTCAACTGAATTAGTTACAATGCGTGCACGCAGAGAAGAGAGATCAAATTTAAATGCAGCATTGTTACAGTTTGCACTATTATTAGTGTCACTCCATGCATTGGACGTAGTTGGAAAATCGGATGACGATGTGTTGGGTACCGCATTGTAGGCAGCACATCCTGAACAGACTGCATGGTAAACAATTCCTCCTTTATCGAACCTACTTGTCCCCCCATCCACGTGTGTGCGCGATAGGCTCCCACCCATGTAAGTAGCATACAAGAGTTCGGTAGCGCCATCGGTCAATACCATAAAATAAAAATCAGAACCATTTGAAGTGGATTGAAAAGCATCAGCTGTCACTGGCATTCCGAGTGTGTTACTGTTCCAAAAGGATGTATTGCTTTGATTGATAAGCCCTCCCCATCCTGTCATGTAAATATTATTACAATCGTTAACCAGAAATGCTGTTGGCGAAATATTCGGGATACCGATACCAGACCCAAACACCGTGGAAAATGACAATGTGGTTAAGTCAGCACTTAGCTTTTGTAGAAATTGTCCACTGTTTGGATTGTTGTAAACTCCAGGTGTAATTAAGAAAGGTCCCGAAGTTTGCCCATAAATGTATACCTCATCATTTGAATTCAAATCCAAAAAGTAAACCTGATCAAATGATGATGTGCCTGTAAATGTTGCCGTGATTATCGCAGAACCATCAGGTTCCAATTTGGCTATCCATCCGTCTACGCTTCCCTTATGTGTCGATTGAAAGGATCCAACTGTTACAGGAAAGTCTGTGCTTGCAGTTCCTCCGCCTACCAATATTTTTCCTTCAGAATTAAATTTTATGGTATGTGAAGCATCCGCGCCAACACCTCCAAGATAGGCACCCCAAACAATTTGATCAAGATCTGCAGACAACTTCATTACCACTCCATCTGTTCCACCACCATGCGTTGTGTTAAAACTGTTCCGCACTGGAAAATCAGAAGAAGATGTGACTGTGCTTATAAATATATCCCCATTTTGATCGGTGATAATATCCCCTCGTAGTTGATCGCCATAGTTTTTCACTAGTGGACTACTACTTGGGTTTAATCCATCAAGACCAGCGCCACCCAAGTATGTACTAGCCAATAATTGACTGCCATCTTTGCTAATCTTGGTTACAAAAATATCAGAACCATTATTGTACTGAACAACATGTGTGGTATCACCACCACCACCTTTAAAAGTTTGATCCACTGCCCCGGCTGTAGTAGGGAAATCTGAAGAACTGGTTGTGCCTAATATGATTAATTCCTCAGTTTCATTCATAATTAAGCTATGTGGGCTTTCAGAATCGGAGCCACCCAAGAAAGAAGCATATAACATATTTTGACCAGCTGAATCATATTTAAAAACAGCAACGTCATAATTGCCACCGTAATTCACCTGAAAAGGGCCTGCACTCGATTCGCTATTGAATGCCGGAAAATCTCCACCATAAATTGTTTCATTGGTTACTCCTGCAGAATAAAGATTACCATTTTCACCTGGTGTTGCGGTACTCCCCCAGTTGTCGGCCGTAAATCCAGAATACGTAGAGAATATCAAAAGCGGATCAATTACCAATTCGTAGCACATGTCATATCCTTCTGGAAACGTGAAAGACAATTGGTCTCCCTCCAATGAATAATGGGTCGGTACAAAACGCTTTTCCCCATTTATCCATTGAAATGAGATTGGCTTCTGTTCAATAATTTTTACGAACTCTGCATCGATCACAAAATCTTCACCCTCTAAAGCATAAAACCTTGCCCCCTCATACTGAATTTTTATTTGTTGAGGATCAGCTCCAGAGGCAACTATTAAATCATATTTTATATTTGCCCCTAAAGTGTAGAGTTTCAGGTCTACGCCTTCATAAACTGATTTATAGTTTACCTCGCCATAAGCATAGGCCTTAGCTGCCCAATGCTCAGGGTCAATTCCTAAAAAGTAGTTGTAGTAAGTTTTATATTGATTTGATACAGTTGGTGCGGAGGTGGAATTGCTGTTTACAAACTTTACGTTTACAGTTCTTCCAGCGATTTGCTGATTGTGTCCCCTATTAGGATTTACTTCGTTAAAAGATAAATGTGTTTGATCGTGTGACTCACTTATTTTTTCATAATCCAAAAAAGAATAAGTAAACTGACCAGACCTGATGACCATTTGTCCACCAGGTACATTGGCCACAAAATCAACACCACAAGGCCACTGATTTTTATTCTCAATAAAACCGTTACCTGGGCCTCCCCAAACCAACCGTGCGGACAACAGTATTAAAAGATAAAAAGTGACCCTTATGCCCATTTTCAAATTTAACCAAACTAACCCTTCTATATACCCGAAATCACCATCAGGTATCTCCCAAAAAGGTAATTTGATCAAATATTAGTTCTCTTTTCTTAACACCTGAAGCGGAGGAGTATTAAGTACTTCGCGGGAGTTGAACCAACCTATAAAGACAGTAAGGGCCATTACAGCAATTCCCAGGAAGACAAGATCTAAACCATCAAAAGAGAAATTCACATTAAAGAAATATTTAGTCAACAACCAGCCAGAAATCATAGAGAGTAAAATGCCTGTTAAAGCTGAGAACAGTCCCAGATAAGTATATTCAATCAAGGTGATCAGCGTAATTTGCTTTGTTCTCGCACCAAGTGTTCTTAGAAGGATATTTTCTTTGATACGCAAAAACTTACTGTTCATCACTGCCCCTGCCAGTACCACCAAACCCGTTATCACACTAAACAAAGCCAGGAACTTCACCACAGCACCAATTTTATCAAACAGTTCATTCACCGTACTCAAGATCAATCTCAAATCAATGAGTGATACATTGGGAAATCCCACAACCAACTCTTGTGTGAATTTATTAGCCTGCTGTTGGTCATCAACTCTTGTGGCTGCCACCCAAATCTGTGGGGCTTGCTCCAACACACCTGCTGGAAAAACAAAAGCGAAGTTAGGTGGATCTTTAGACCATTCTACTTCTCGAATTCCACCAATCCTTACTGGGATTGGTACTCCCTGAACATCAAAGACCAGAGAATCACCAACTTTTACATTCAATGACTCTTGCATACCACCAGAAATAGACACCCAGACAGAATCCTTTTGGCCTTTCTTTAATTGATGTATTTCTCCATCTGATAGTTTCTCTGAAATATGTAGGCTATCCCGGTAAGTAACGCGATACTCCCTTCTAAGTGCCCTATTAGAAACATTGTCTGTAGTATCTGCCTGGTATTCTTCAGTTGTTTTTCCATTTAAACTACTGATACGGCAAGTAACAATTGGCACTACCTGATTCACAGGAAGGTGATGGGACTTAATTAAATCAACTACACCATCTCTTTGAGACGGCTGGATATCAAACATGATGGTATTAGACTGATTTTCATTACCCGTAAATTCTACTTGATCTAGTAAGCTGAATTGAATTACGTTCAATGTGGCGATGATAAAGGCACCAAGCCCAATACTAACCATCAATACTCTAGTTTGATTGTTGGGTCTGAATAAATTGGACAGGGCATGACGAAAAATAAAGGAAGACTTTTTAGGAAAGTATTTTCGCACAAGGGTAAGTAAACCTAAGGCTACCAATGAAAGTAAACCCAGGGCAACGCCAAGCCCAACTGAAAATGCTGCTCCATACAAAATACTTTTAGTCTGATACCAGGCTGCCAAAATTGGAAACAGCACGACAAGACCGATAACAGTATACTTGGTTTTAGAAAAAATACGCTGTGGTTCAAAGTCCGCTCTCAAAACAGAAAGAGGCGGCACAAATCGAACGGCCACCAGAGGCAAAACCGTAAACAGAATGGAAACGATTACACCCAAAAGTAGCCCCTCAAAAAATGCTCTCCAGGAAATATCAAATTGTAGCTCAAGTGGAATCGATCCTTGAAAAACAAGCGGAACGAGCTGTTGAATAGCCATTCCAATGCCTGCGCCTAACACGCTACCAATCAGTCCTAAAATAAATACCTGAATAAAAAATATATTGAAAGCCTGCCAACCGGAAGATCCTACACATCGCAATACTGCCACCTGACTTCTTTTCTCTCTGGCGTATATGTGCACAGAGCTGGCTACACCTATGCAACCAAGTATCAAAGCCATAAATGCCAAGAGTGTAAAGAAGCGATAAACTGACTGAAACCCATTACCCAATTCCTCTTTGCGCTCCTGAACCGTATCATACCAATGTCCGTATTTTTTCAAGGTGGGGTTCCACTGTTCTCCTATCACCTCTGCATCTGCATCCGTTTCTGTTTTATAAAATCTTTTGTACGATACCCTACTTCCAAACTGAATCAAACCAGTTGAATCAAGTTCCTGCATTGAGATGTATACTGAGGGAGTAAATGTAGAAAGAACGCCACCTCCTCCCGGAATCTTTTGTACTACACCTGCTACTTTAAAAAAGGTATTTCCAATTTTGACTGTATCATCATAGCTCACCTCATATTGGCTGGCGAGGGTCTCATCTAGAATAACAAATCTTCCGTCATTAATTTTGGAATAGGCATTAGCAGGCAATGTTTCCACCTCGCCATAAAACGGATAAGGTCCATCAATACCCATTACCCTCACCAGGCGCGACTGCATGTTTTTCATGAATAGCACCATTGAAGCCATCTCCGCATCGGAGGCGTATTCTAATTTGGATGAATCTAAGACAGCAAGCACTTCCGGCTCGAAGGGAGAATTGGCACCCACCACTATATCGGCACCTAATAACTCTTTTGCGTTGCGATCCAGATCAGACTGAAGTGAATAATTTAATGAGGCTATGGCAACCACACCGGCAATACCCGTAACCAATGAAGCTACAAAAAGAAAAAGGCGCCCTAAATTATGACGAGCATCTCTCCATGCCATTTTCCAGACCCATGGGTCTGAATAAATAGGTTTTACCTTTCTTTTTACTTTAATGATGTACTCGATCATAACGCCACCTTAGCAA
>JBATLM010000252.1:0-27779 GCA_049289315.1 Cyclobacteriaceae bacterium | reverse complement strand
TAATAATTGAAAACGTTGATCGCTTAAAGCTCAGCGTCCCTTTCAGGTAACTCTGAGTAGGCAGAATAGAGCCTACTTAAGCATAAGTCTCACACAGGCCGCTTCCAGCGGAGCGATTAAAACAATTTTCCATATAACTGGCCGTTGTAGATTGGTAAAAAAGATCATGAGAATTACATTATTTATTTTATTGGCTTTACTTTCTTGCGACCGTATAAAAGATGCTCCCTATTCAATTCAAGATTTGGCCAGCTGTTATAGGGATCAATCATTTACGAATGAAAATTTAACATCAAAGCTACTAGATCGATGGGCATGGAAATTCGTAATGTGCGGAGGGTGTGAAGGATATGCATCCGATACAGAAGAGAAGAGACTGGAGATAGAATTGGGTCAGGAAAATTTACTTGAAATTTATAGAGCAGGGAATCTAATATATCAAGGTGAGTGGCGTCTTGAGCCCTCCTTTCAAAATGGATATTTCAGACTTATTATGGATCCATTTTATGCAATTGGCCCTCATGTTGGGCTTCATGGGGACATCATAATTTGTGATAATGATTTACTTTTTTTTGGAAGCGCTACTGATGGGTTCGATAATTTTTTTCAAAGAATAGTCCTATAATAGAATCTCAACCGGGCGAGTGTTGTGGGCAGATTTATGTGTGGTTCACTTGTGCTTTCTCTACTTTAGGCACAATCTCACACATGTTACTTGCAACAAAAGACCTGCGACAGCTAATCGCTGCATTGTGGAAAAGGCCATTGCCCGAAATAAAAAATGCAACCACCTAATTAATAGATAGTTGCATTTAGTTTTCGTAGTCCGTACGGGAATCGAACCTTGCTTATATATCGCTCATTCTGAATGTGTTAGATGAATCTCGTTTTTTTGCTAACCGAACTACCCATTCGCATGTGGTGAAAGATGATATGGAGATCGCTGTTGTGCACATCTTCAGGTTTGACAATGTTAAAATTATAGAGCTATGGGATTTGGGCCAGGTTCTGGACAAGAATTCACCCAATGAGAATGGGGTGTTTTAAGATTGGAAAAATTAAAATCCTAACCTATTAACTAACTCTGGCACATCTCCTTTCCGCTAGTGCTGGGGTCTTTGTATAGTAATTTTACCATTTGGTTGATCAATTTGCTTCGGTGGTTAGAATGAGGTAGGTACGTCCTATTTACACCCGTATCTTAGCTTCTTCACAAGATAAAACCTGCATTGATTAAAGGCCTTCCCTTATTGAAAAAGTCACTTGCGGCCTTCAGTGTCCTTTGCATATCTTTTTGCCTTCCGGCAAATGCTCAAAAAGCCATTACGGGTATTGTGGTAGACTCCAGTAATTTTGCGCCTCTCTCTTATGTAAATATTCAAATCAAGCATACCACCAGAGGAACTTCCAGTGACCCCTCCGGTAAGTTCAAAATAATAGCGTACGAATCCGACACGCTTGTCTTTTCCTACATCGGATACCACACCTTCGAAATGGCACTGTACAACTGGGACCCCAGTGTGATTATCATGGCAGAGTCCATTACCGTATTAAATACTGTGGTCATCAAAGGCTCATCTCCTGAAGACAACTACGAACTGCTATTCTCAGAACAGATAAAGCAGTTAGCCAAATCGAACAGAAAGCTACCCTTCTATTTTTCACAAGGCAAAAAGGAGAAGATCAAGCTATACCGATTTGAAGATGAGAAGGACAGAGTCCAAACTTATGTGGATGTGGTGATCAACAATCCCAATACCAAAGCTTTGCTTATGAAGGGTAATCAGCTCACTGAATCTGATTACTATGCCACCCTCACCAGGTTCAACGAAAAATATTATCGGGTTATGTATTACCTAACCGCTCCTGAGCTGCTCAGCCTACTCAACAGGTTTTTCGGGGCTGGTCAATAACAAAAAAATAGCGATCCGGAGTGTATCCGAACCGCTACCCAATCAAACACAATAACTAAAACCCAATTAATCGTGTGCTTTTCCTCTACGAAACTTTTTCATTCTAAAGTCCATCGTAAATTCCTCTGTCACCCCATTCTCAGTTCGTGTAGCAATATTATCACAAGTGCCATCTCCAAAATCAATAGTGTACGACACCTCCCCAACGGTACTTTCCACCACACCACTCATTACCCAGAAGCAACTGCCATAGGTTATCAATGGGCTAGTGATCTCACGCTGATAAACGAAACCTTCAGTGGATATTCCATAGGAAGTACCTATAGTTTCAAATCCATCATCATTCCTCTCTTCGGTGCTCGTCCCTGCAATCTGATTGCGCACTTTATCGTGCACCCATGTTATCTCCTCTCCCTCAGGGGTTACGATTTTACCATCGGTCATGGAAATAGTGTACGCCCCGCCACCTGTATTGGTGAAAATTTCTGTTCCACTAAATAAGTAGCCATTGACGGTGAACTGGTCATAATCAACAATCCACTGAGTACCCGTTTCATTTCGTGAGCCTGTCACGGTAATTACCAGCTTGCCAGACTTTGTGACATCGTTGTAGGTACAGTCAACTCCATAATCAATGGTAATTGTTTTGGGATACCCACCTTCATTATCTTCCCTGGTTACTCCAATACAATCCCCGAATCCAAATCCAAAACCATACCCACCTCTACCGAAAGAACTGGTGGTGGTAGAGGTAGCGTTGCCAACATCAATGGAAGACTGAGCGAATACGCTTTCAATAATTGTAACTGCCTCATTTGTCTCCTGTTCTGAAATTTCCGTAGTGTCCTGACAGCCCATCATAAAAGCCAGTGACATCACTCATGCAAAAACTGCTCTTCTCATATTTTTTAATTTTTAGTAAATCAACCACTCAACGCGCTAAGTCTTTTTATCTTTTAGGTCATTCAACGAACAGACAATTTATCTCAACCAATCTTGGGTTAAAGAAGGTCGGATATTTCTACCCGACCTTCACACCACCCAACACCACAATTAACCTATTCTTCGTCCGCAGCTTCAAGCGGATCAAACTGCCAGATATCATCAAACCTCAAAGACAGCGACCGTCCTGTAGTAAGGTATCCATAATTACCTACAGCAAAACCTATGGCATCCTCCCTAGCCACACCTTCAAATGCTGTCTTCACAGTCCAGGTGTCAGCAACAGGCTCATACTCCCACACATCACCTAGCATCTCACTGGTAGATCCTCCTACGATATAGGCATAACCACTTATTGTAAATGTGCTAGTACTGTTGCGCAACAAAGAATAATCATCACCATCATCTTCATCATCATTGATAAGATCATTTTTACCTAACCAGGTATCTGTTTCCGGATCGTACTCCCAAAAGTCAGATTCAAATATGCCGTTGTTCTGTCCTCCACCTACAAAACCCTTTCCATTGAGCTCAAAGGCAAAAGCATTGGTCCGCTTGGCACCACCTATACTTACTTTTTGTATCCAAGTATCATTGTCATCATCATATTCCCACCAATCCTTGAGGTCACTTCCATCATAGCCGGCACCCATAAATCCTCTACCGGCAATGGCTACCGCTACCCCACCAAATCTTCCTGATCCAGGAAAGTCTGCTACCTGTGCCCAGGTATTTGCATCCGAATCGTATTGCCAAAAATCATTCAGTCTATTGGTGCCATCGTATCCAGTACCCACATATCCTTTATCCCCAATAGTAAAAGCCACTGCTCCATTGCGAGACACTCCAGGAAAGTCTGCCTTACGAAACCAAGTGTTAAGAGTAGCACTGTATTCCCAAAAATCCTTTAGCCTGTTTGTTCCATCGAAGCCCGTGCCTACAAACACACGATCTCCAATCATAAAGGAAACCGCACCGCTTCTGCCTACCCCTTCAAAATCTGACTTGCGCGCCCAATTGCCCAGCACTTCATCATCTGTAACAGCATCGGTGCATCCTCCCAAAGCAAGAAAAAACAGACTTAATATTATTATTGATTTGATGTTCATTGTGAATCCGTATTTAATTTAGTGTAGTATACTTTTAGTTGAATATGGTCTTTACTTGTACCCAGCACGGTTCGGTCAACAGTGCCACCGGTACCGGGGTTGGTTACTCCTATCATGAGATGATAATCACCCGCTGAATCGTTGATCAAAGCAGTCATATAAGTCGTCATATTAATAGAATAGTAATTCTTTAGATGAAAGTCTGAATCGTAGTATCGAGCGGAAGTAAGAATCAGATTTGTCTCTGAATCAATTAAAGCATCAATAGGAATATTATTGTTGTCGACCAGGTAGACAGACAATGTGGGGGGAAGCGGTACGTTGCCACTTAAACTCTCTGTCAAAGGGGTAAGAATCAATTCTGCCTGAAGAATGGCCACATTACTTAATCCATTTAACGAAGGAAAATCGATTTTTGTAAAAATCCCTGAACCACCCTGCATAAATACCTCTCCGTTTGTAGCTGAAGCAGGTAAGGGAACTCCCGCCACCAATGACGTCAACTGGGTGCCAGACCGATCCGTATCTATTTTGTTGTATTGCAATTCTGTTTGATACAATGGAAAGTCCTGATACTTATTTATTCTTATATCATTCTCCTGATCCCAGTACCAAAGTCGTATTCTTGTTTTTTCCGTATCAAAGCCTACCACTGTATTGTTAGCGGATAAGGTAGAATTAGAAATCATTAGCCCCTTGAATTCATTAATAAAAGAAGCATTGTCTCTAATAATCAGATCGTTCGATTTTTTATACTCCAACCATATGGAACCAAATTTATTATCAAGTCTAATTTCCAAAGAATCTCCGGAACCCGGATATGGACGATATGAATAAGAAGCTAGTGGTGTAGCATTGTAAGCAGTCTCACTTACATTGTATAACCCAGCATAACTATAGAAGTAAGACGGTGTTGTATCCACAAAATCGTAGTCACCCACCAATCTCCCTGTAATGCTTTCGCTCAATTGGAATACATCTATGGATTGATTGACGGTGGTATCTCCATAGTAGTAGTCATCATAATACAGCACCAACTCCACTCTATCAAAAGTGGCCTCATCGCTAACACTCCACGACACCACACCGCCCGTCTCATCCGAGAGTTGCAATCCAAATTGCATGTAAGATGCACTGGATATCTTTCCAAAATATTCATCATCGTAAGCACCTACCAGTACCCTCCCAGAAGAGGAAGTATCGATCGAGTCGACCAACACGGTGGAAGAAACGACTGACAGCGTATCAATGAAATACACTTTACCAAATGAAGAAGTTATACCCTGAAACCCAATGGTGTTTTCCAATGAATCATTGCAAGCGTTCAACAGTACCAACATCCCTACCCATACTAACACGCGCATAAATAATTGAATCTCATTTTGATTTGACCGCAAATTGACGCGTTCATTCCCTTGTGTAAAATATTTTCAACCAACTGCCATGATCTCTCAACCAAGAACGTGCTCTGGCGGTTATCTTACCACCAAAGCAATTGTTCTTGATTTCCCTTCACTGTTTAACTGAAGCTCTCGTTGATGGATGCCGCTCGCAACCAAAGTCAAGGTATCCTTCCAAGTGTCACGTTGTGCTTTATTGAGTATATTCAAATACTGCTCGTTGGCACTTAAAATTGCAAATGCAATTTTAAGGTGCGCCTCTTTACGATCTACGGTGATAATTTTCATAGCCTCCACTAATCGTTCCTGGTATTGCGCTTCAATTCTGTCTGCTAGCTTTACCTGTAACTCGTCCAGTTCTAATTCCTCTACACTCACTAATTTATACTGAACGCCAGACTGACTTTGAGCAAATGTGAATGCCGGGAGAGCCAACAAAAGAAGGACTACTAAATTCTTCATCTTTCCTCGTTACCAGGTCCTCGCTTACCGGACTTACCTCCTTTACCAGGCTTGCGCTCTCTCTCCTCCCATTTTTTCCATTGCTCCTCAGTAAGTATTTGTTTCAATTGGTCAGCCCGCTCCTTCCTAAAAGCTTCTCTTTTGGATTTGGCTTCAGCCCGTTCAAGCTCAAATCCCTTATTCATTTCAAGCACTTTTTCATATTGCTCATCAGTAAGCTCAAGATGCTTTTTCATCATGTTTGACATGTGAACATCTCTCGGCACATCCTCTTTTCCACCTTCTCTCTTTTGTCCCTGACTAAAACCAAAGCTGGCAGTCATTATTAATCCTGCGGTCATCATCCATGCTATTTTTTTCATAATCATTTAAATTTATATCTCCTTTAGAGGTTAAATAACTGCAAAAGCTTAAGCACAGTTTCGGCTTTTCAACAACGAGGTTTATCTGCAATACGAACAGTTGATTTACCTCAACAAACAGGTACAATCAATTAGCAGCAAATGGCTACTTTTGCAACGAGATGTTTAACATTAAAGGAAAAATATCAACAAGAACGGTCTTCATGCACACGGGCATATGGCTTGTCTATCTCGGTGTAGTGATATACTTTTTGTCTGATAGATTTCCAATTGAATGGGCCGTAAAGAGGGCGCTTTTTCTTGCTTTCTTGCAAATACCAATGGTATACCTGAACATGGAATTACTTATCCCCAGGTTCTACCTTAAAAAACAATATTTTTCCTTTGTTGCAGTCAATCTGTTGATGCTGGTTGCATTCACTTACCTGTCAGAAAACTTCCTACAGCCTGATGTGGGTCGCGACCTCTTTTCACGTAATCCACCACCCGACTTCGGTGGAAGAAACAGAAGGCCTTTCTTTTATTTCAGGTTCTTCTTTGGAGCAGTTCCAAGCTTTATACTTATTCTTATATCATCGCTGCTAAAGCTTTCACAAATCGCCAGCAAAAGAGAAGTGGAAGCTGCTGTTCTTAGGGGTGAAACCCTGAACTCAGAACTTAAATTTTTGAAATATCAGATCAATCCACACTTCCTTTTCAATACGCTCAATAATGTTTACACGCTATCGTTGATTAAATCGGATAAGGCGCCAGAAACTATTCTTACCCTTTCTGAACTGCTTCGCTATGTTTTGTACGAATGCGGAGAGCAGGATCGTGTACCGATCAGCAAAGAAGTTAATTATATGAATAACTACATCGCGCTTCAAAAAATGAGAGACAGCGATATTCATAATATTGAGTTTGTCACCGATGTGGAGAAAGATATCATGATCGCTCCTATGCTTTTTATTCCCTTTGTTGAAAACAGTTTTAAACACAGCAAGATTGAAAGTGCGGAGCAGGGTTGGGCAAGGTTTAGTTTAACATCAAAGGGAGGTCATATTACTTTTATTGCCGAAAATAGTATACCCGATCAAGAGGAAAAGAAAGACGCTGTAGGTGGTATCGGTATTGAGAATGTAAAAAGGCGGCTCCAATTGATATACCCGAATCAACATGACATTGAGATAACCAAAAAGGACAAAGTGTTTAAGGTACAGGTGGAGATTTTAATACCCGCATAATGATAAAGTGTGCTATAGTGGATGATGAAGAACTAGCGAGAACCTTGTTAAAGGAATACGTGCAACGCATCCCCCAGCTTACACTTATTGGCCAATATAAAAATCCGCTAGAACTGCTTAAGGACGAGAACCTAGCACAATTGGACCTATTGTTCCTCGACATACAAATGCCATCTCTTACAGGAATAGAGTTTTTGAAGGGACTCAAGAATAAACCTACCGTTATATTCACCACCGCATACCCCGACTATGCATTGGAAGGCTATCGGTTGGATGTAGCTGATTATCTAGTGAAGCCGATATCATTTGAACGCTTCTTGTACAGCGTTCAAAAAGTAACTGCTCAAATTACAGCACCTAGCAATACTGCTACGAGCAGTGCTTTCATCAGTATCAATTCCGGGCACAAAATATTCCGTATTAAACCTGATAATATACTTTACGTTGAAGGGTTAAAGGAATACGTTTCCTACTTCACAGAAGACGGACAACGCATTGTTGCGCTCGAATCCCTGAAGAAATTAAGCGAGACATTACCCACCGATCAATTTGTACGCATACATAAGTCGTATATAGTAAACATTACTAAAGTAAAAGTAGTAGAAGGTAATCAGGTACAAATTGGAAACAAAAAAATTCCTATTGGAGCCAGTTATAAAGAGGCTGCTTTGAAGCTGATACTTTGATCAAGCTGCCATTTAGCTAATCAAAAACCTTAGTTATTTGATCCATAACTATTGGATGCAGTAAATTATTATTCAACGCTCAAGCCGCTGGGCTTTTACTTTTTCCATTGATGAAAAGTAAACAAAAAATCTAGGCAAAATAATGCCTGTCTGCGGCAGCGCACTATCTCATCCTATTGAGAGCAGGTTAATTGTTGCGGTTTTAAGATTAGCAGGCCCATGCTATAAAATACGCACTACCCCGCTCCGTCATTCAGAAGGAGCCTAGCAGGGTTAGTGGGCTGAGGTCGTAAATGCCTTTATCGTTAATTATAATTAGCTAGGCACTATCTCTTGAATTCGATCTTAAAGAAACCAGAAATGAGCAGTGTACCCGAATAAATTTTTTATTTCCGCTAACTTATTCCATGTCAATAATACCAACTACTTCATAAGCTCTGGCACCATTTACTTGTACTTTTTCATATAGTATGTTGGCGTATTCATAATAGGTTTCTCCATCTATGGTTACTTTTTCGTAATCCGCTGGAAGTTCATCAACTACGGTTCCTACTTCGGGGTCTACCACCTCATAATCATTATTTATTTGTACGTAAAAAATACCCTGTGCATAATAATAGTTATAGGTATTGAACCTTATCCTTTTATAATTAACAGGTAACACTTTTATTCTAAATCCAACCTTTGGAGCAATAACAATATAACGACCTCTCGATTGAGTGTAATATTTGTTATTAGCATAGTAGTAGTTTTGGTTTTTATATTTAATTACAGTTCTATTCGGAATAGTTCTGACTGATACCACCTTTTTCTGAGGTGTTTTATAAATCACTTTTGTGCTTGGCACTTTTCCACTACTGATCTTTATATTTCGCTTTTTTTGTGCTGCAACTTGGCATGTAAAAGCTACTAAAAGGACTGCTGGCAATATGTATACTTTAATAAGTGTTTTCATAAGTTATAAGATTCTAGGCTAAATTTTATTTTAATACTTTGACTATATATTGTATTGATAGTTTAAAGATGTCCGAATAAAATGCGCTAAAAAAAGTAAATAGATGAAAGTCCATATTGTATCTACGAATGAGGAAAATGTAAAGTAGTGTTGAAATAAGATGCTCAGGAATTAAGAGAGTTGTTATTAACAAACTCCAAAAATTTTGCTTTGTACTGCTCTGAGACTGTAATACGTTGTTTATTGATAATTATTTGACTACGCTCAATAACTTCAATGTTTTTTAAAGACACAATAAAAGAACGATGTACGCGCAAAAATTGGGTTTCCGGTAGTTCTTCTTGTAGGGATTTTAAACTCATCAAGGTTAAGATGGGTTTCGGGTTATCCTTTAGCCATATTTTAATGTAATCTTTTAAGCCTTCAAAATACAGTACATCGGCCAATTTTATACGCAGTTGCTTGTATTCTGATTTCACAAAAAGAAACTCCTTCTCCTGTGACAACAATGGCTGTTCCTTATCCTTTACCAAAGTGAACCACTTCAACGCTTTGTTGGCAGCCGCTAAAAACTCAGCATAGTCGAAAGGTTTTAATAAATAATCTAAAGCTTCTACTTTAAAGCCTTCTAGGGCATATTGATCAAAAGCTGTAGTGAAAATAACCCGTGTATCCTTTGGGAGCATTTTTGAAAACTCAATACCGGTGAGATCAGGCATTTGGATATCTAAAAACAATAAATCTACCGGCTCCTCTTTCAAAAACTCCATCGCTTCAATAGCACTGCTGCACTTCTTTTTAAGTACTAGGAATGGAGTTTTCTCTACATAGCCTTCTACCAAGTTAAGTGCCATGGGCTCATCATCTACAATTACACAGGTGATTTTTAGATTACCCATGAATTAGGTTGTTTCTATTTTCAAATGAACTGAAAAACGTCCCTCCTTTGTCATGGTTCTAAAGTTGAATTGATCTGCATACAACAATTGCAATCGCTTTTCTAAATTTTGAAGTCCGATTCCAGAGCCACTTTTATCATCAGTTTCCTTGGGGAAATTGTCATTATCAATAGTAAACATAACAGTTTTCTTATCACAAGTTAAAGCGATGTTGACAAGGCTTTCTTTACTGGAAGATACACCATGTTTAAAGGCATTTTCAATTAGAGAAATAAACAATAATGGAGCTATTTGAATTCCCATGTCGTCTGATGGGAAACTATAAACAACATTTGTTTTGTCGGATACTCTCAACTTCATGAGCTCGATATATTTTTTCATAAAATCGATTTCTTTTGAAAGTGGTACCAGTTCCATATTTGTTTCATAGAGCATATAGCGCATGAGCTTACTTAAACTATGAATGGAAGTTTTAGCCTGATCTGGTGAAATATCTACCAACGAATAGATGTTGTTGAGGGAATTAAAAAAGAAATGAGGTTGCAGTTGGTAATGTAAATGTTGCAACTCGGACTGTAACTTATAGTTTGCAGCTTCTTTACGCTGGGCTTCTGTTTTTACCCATTGTTGGGTGGTTTTAATGGCTATTGAAAAAAGTAAAGGTGCCAGATAGGATAACATTTGTACATAAATAAACATCGTAAAAGGCGGCCCTGATCCATCATTGTCTTTTGATCCCTTTCTGCCCAAATCCTGAAAAAGAGTACTTTCTAATTGTTCTCTTAACAGTAAGAAAAAAGAAATGACCACCACATTGATGACGATGAATTGTATCGTCTTTTTGGTGAAAAAGAATCTATCTATTACAATAAAGTAATTGAGATAAAAAATAACAACATAAAACAACAGTGGAATCCAAAAACGTACAATCACCCTGTAAATATCCTGCGTTTGCCCGTATGACAATATATAGGGCATACTGAACAAAACGACCCAAACCAGTAAATGAGAAAAGACGGTTATTTTTCTGTTTTTAGACATCCTGTTTAATTCTACTTGATTTTGTTTTAAATATCTAATTTCCTTTACCTGAACATCCTTTAGCCTGTTTTCTATTTATTGTTTTATCCCTGGCACAACGATGTTAATTTTGGGAATCTGACCATCTGCCTATTCCTCTCGTTATAGGCCATTATAATTCTACCTGGTACCAAAATATAAGTGATTTATTAGAAGTTGCAATTTGAGATTCAGAATGAGTTCCACTCGCCCTACCACCGCGAGGAGAACCTCCTCCACCAGAATGTCCGCCACCACTGCGATTTCTACCGCCACCAGGAGATCCATTCCCTTGGATAGGACGAGCCGACCCACTCACTTCAAAACCTATTGCAATTCTCTTTAAATCGTTTTTGGCATTTTGTTTTAAAAGAGCTAGAGGCACTTTAATTTCATAGACTAAGTCTTGCATAGAGTCGAATTTAATCTCTACGTCAAGGTCAATGTTTAAGTTGCTTTTTTGAACGATTTGCATCTCATCCGAAAAAATACCCTGAAGCATTACACTATTCAATTTATCTTCTTCTAGTGTTTTCTTCTGCCCACCATTTCGTTCTCTATTTCCATTACCTAAAGCCCCTTTCATTATAGGGTATTTTACTCCAATATTTTTCTTCTTTTTGCCATTGGCATCTATCCAAACTGTTAGCCCTGAAGAAACTATTCTTTGTTTTGCATTCTCTTCATAGGTTTTTGCAATCACATAAAGATGGCTGTTATCATAGGATACTCCATATACTATTCCCAGGTCTTTATTAAAATAATCGAGTTGTGGCCAATCATCACTCATTCCATCAACTTCTATTTGCTGAGTTGACTGCTTAAGCTTATCTGATGAAGCACATCCGAAAATAAGTAGCGACAAAAAAATGATTTGTAGTATTCTCAATAGTTTATAATTTATAAGTTGAAGTTTTCCTGTAAATGAAGGCCCCTGTTTATTATTCGTAACGAAGAGCCGTTATAGGATCTAATGCCGATGCTTTCCTGGCAGGGTACCACCCGAAAAAGATCCCTGTTATAGCACAAACCGCAAATGAAATTACAATTGAATATAAAGCCACACTGGTTGGCCAGTTTAAGAATTTTTCAATAAAGACAGTGGAACCAAGTCCTAAGAGTACGCCTAACATACCACCTGTTATACTGATCAAAATAGCTTCAATTAAAAATTGCATTAAAATATCAGCCCCCTTACCGCCTACGGCCATGCGCAACCCAATCTCTTTAGTCCGTTCCTTTACAGAAACATACATAATGTTCATTATTCCAATGCCACCAATTAATAATGAAATACTAGCAACCGCCACCAACAGAATGGTGAGCATTTCACTGGTAGAACTAAAAGTAGAAATGAGTTCTTCCATGGAACGCACGCTAAAATCATCTTCTGCATTATCGGCTAATTTGTGTTGTGCCCGCAAAATCTCGGTTACCTGAGTAACAGCCTCCGGAGCATCATCCTCACTTACGGCCGATGCCATCACTTGATTTAAATAGTCAATGGCCAAAATCCGTTTTTGTACGGTAGTATAAGGTGCAATCACCACATCGTCTTGATCCTGCCCAAAAGTGTTTTCGCCTTTCTCTTCTAATACGCCAATGACTTTAAATGGAATATTATTAAATCGTATCATCTGCCCAACAGGGTCTTCTCCATTAGGGAACACATTGTCGACAACGGTTTGTCCAAGCAATACAACTTTTGCTGCCGTCCGTACTTCTGTATCTGTAAACATACTTCCACTTTGCAAATCCACTACTTTGATATTTAAGTAGTCTGGATTCACACCATAGATAGTCGATGGCCAGTTGTTGGATCCGTTGATCACTTGTCCACCACCATTAACAACTGGAGTACTGTAACTCAATAAATCAGCTTGTGCTTTTATGGCTTCATAATCTTTAAGCGTCAATGTTTGTACGTTACCACCACTTCCTCTTGCTGGTCCTCTATCATCTGCACCTGGCTGAATGGTAATCATATTAGAACCCATAGCCGAAATGGTGGTACGAATACTTTCCTTAGAGCCTTCACCAATGGCCAACATCGCAATAACAGAAGCCACACCAATGATGATACCTAACATGGTCAGCAAAGTTCTGGTCTTGTTTAGAACTATGGCTTTGAAAGCTATTTTTAACAGGTTTAATAATCTCATAATGAATGTTCTTCTTGAGGTAATAGAGCCAATTGCGCTACAGCAGATTGTACGCTTTGGTTTTTATAATCTTTCAAAATATTACCATCTTTTAATACAATGGTACGTTTGCTAAATGATGCAATATCTGGTTCGTGGGTTACAAATACGATGGTGATACCTTGTTCGTTCAACTCTTGGAAAATGGACATGATTTCATAGGCTGTTTTCGTATCCAGGTTTCCTGTGGCTTCATCAGCAAGAATCATGACTGGATTATTTACCAATGAGCGTGCTATTGCAACGCGTTGTTGTTGTCCACCGGAAAGTTGCGAGGGTGTATGATCCATTCTGTCTTCTAAACCAACCATTTTTAAGGCCTTTGAGGCCCTGTCCTTGCGTTCCTCTGTAGACACCTTACTATTATAAAATAATGGCAATTCTACATTTTCTAAAGCCGATGTTCTTGCCAATAAGTTATAAGACTGAAAAATGAAACCTATTTTTTCGTTCCGTATGGTGGCCCTTTGGTTTTTATTTAAGTCCCTCATTTCTACACCATCAATTTCGTAGGTTCCTGAAGTGGGGTTATCTAAACAACCTAAAATGTTCAATAAGGTACTTTTTCCAGAACCACTCGATCCCATAATAGTCACAAATTCTCCCTCTTTTACAGTAAACGAAACACCTCGTAATGCGCGCACCGTTTCAGCTCCCATGGTAAACTCACGTGTCAGTCCTTCTATTTTTATAATTTCTTTAGTCATGGCTGATTATTATTTCCTACTCCCACCCCCTCGTTGTGGCATAAATGGACTTTCGTTTTTATCTGCTGTTTTTGCTTCTGATTTACTAACGCCTTCCAAACTGTACACTAATTTATCACCTTCAGAAAGTCCCTCTAAAATTTGAACGTTTACACCATCACTTGCACCCAAAGTGACTTTTTGGGCTTTGATTTCACCATTGCTACTATAAATCCAAACTACGCTGCCATTATTTCTTTCTATTGGTCTATCATTTGTTGGTTGTACCGTAAAATTTTGTTGTTCGTTATAAGCTGTTAATTCCGGACGTGTTGGTTTAAAATTAATGGCTTTTGCTTCGGCAGTTAATACATCTTTTAATTCCAAGGTGTAAATTGAAATCGTGGCTGTTAAGCCTGGCTTCAATTTTAAATCCGGATTCTCCGCTTTAATAACCACGGTATACGTTACTACATTGGAAGTAATCGTTGGATCCAATCGTACCTGCGTCACCCGACCTTCAAAAATTTCACCCATGTAGGCATCTACCGTAAACGTTACGCGCTGCCCTTCCTTCACTTGACCAATATCCGCTTCATCAACATCAGCTTCTACCTGCATTTCTTTTAAGTCCTGAGCGATGGTAAAGAGTGTAGGCGTGCTAAAACTAGCTGCCACCGTTTGCCCTTCATCAATCGCTCTGGAAAGCACTACTCCATCTATGGGTGCATAGATATCGGCATAACTCAAATTCGTTTTGGCAGACTGGAGATCAGACAACCGTTGCGTTACCGTACCTTTTGCTGTTTCAAAATTGTATAAGGCATCATCATAATCTGATTTACTGATCACTTGATTCTCGTACAATTCCTTTTGTCTCTTGAAAATCGTTTGCATGTAATTTCTTTGGTACACCGCATTATCATACGCAGCCTGGGATTGTGTGAGTGAGGCTTTGAGATTGGTTTTATCTAACTCTGCTATGAGTTGCCCTTGTTTCACTACACTATTATAGTCCACATATATTTTTTCAACCACACCTGAAACCTGTGTACCCACTTCTACCTGGGTAATAGGTTCAATGGTGCCTGTAGCGGTTACCATTGTAGTAACATCCGCTTTTTTGGCCATCACAGTTTTTGCTTCGATAACCACAGCATTATCACCTTGCATCCATAAAAAGGCCACCAGTGCTAATAGTACCAGTGCGGTACCTCCAATGATTATATTTCTTTTCATTTTCATCTTAAATTCTATTAGAGTTTGATGTCGTTTCCTTGATAAAATTGTAACAATTGATAGTATAAAATATTCAAGTACTTTGCTTGTAAATAGTTTTGTTGCGTATTGGTATACGTGTTTTGACTGATCACTAAATCTGTAGTACTCAGGTCACCTAGTTCGTATCTCTTTTGAGCCAGTTTGTAAGATTGCTCTGCTGCTTGTTGAGAGGCTTGTGCTGCCAAAAGTTGATCTTGAGCTGATAAGGCATTTTGATAAGCTATTTCAATTCTCTTATAAATTTCTTTTTCAGCGCCTTGCTTTTGTATTTGTGCTTTCTCAATATTTATTGTTGCCGTCTGTACAGCCGATTTGGTTTGGTTTCTATTAAAAATGGGAATGTTTAATGATAGCCCCAGTCTTTGATTGAAATTGACATTAAACTGATCTGAAAATGCGTTGCTATTAAAACTTGTATATCCAGAACCAAGGCTTCCAGTTAAGGCCAATGTCGGCAGATATCCTCCTTTGACAATGTCTAACTGTTTCTGGTTAGCAGCTATATTTAGCTTGCTGGCCTCTATCTCTGGTAAAAAGTTTAAAGCATTGTAATACACCTCTAATTTATTCAGGTCCATGTTGATCAAATCCATATTTTCATCAATGGTTTCGATTTCTAAATCTTCCATTGGTGACAATTCCAAGAGTTGCTTCAGGTCAATAATGTATTGCTGGTAGTTATTCTTGGCAGTAATAACATTGTATTTATTGGTAGCGGCCTGACTTTGCGCTTCGGTGTAGTCACTTAGCGCAATTGTTTCCGCATCCAAACGTGCTTTAGCCCGTAGCACTTCTTCTTCTGAAGCCAATAAATTATTCTCTGCAATCGTGATGCTTTCTTTGCTATATAAGGCTTGCAGATAAGTTTCTAAGAGGTTCAAAACAATGTTATTTTTCTCCACCTCTTCCTGTAGAACGCTTTGCTCTAACAGTATTTTATTTTGTTTAATCTGATTGTTAAGTTGGTTCCCTTGAAACAAGGTAATTGAACTACTAATACCAACATTGGCACTATTTATCTGATCTGTTATATATTCACTGGTTATAGGGTCTATCGTGTTGCCACTAGAAAAAATCTGTGAGGCACTACCAAACACATTAGGCAATTTTGAAGATCTAGATCTGCTATAATCCACTTCGGCTATTTCCTTGTTTAATACAGCCTCTTTAACCGTAATATTATTTTCCAGAGCGTAGGTAATGCAATCTTCTAAAGACCAAATTTCTGGTGTAGATGGATTAAAAACTTCCTGAGCAAAGGAAAATTGCACTAATAATAAACTAGCTATAAGGAGATATAATTTCATTTTTCTGAGTGCTTTTATTAAAACACTTCAAATATGAAATCATGTACGCTCTTAATAGAACATAATATACGTTTGAGGGGATTGACTATACAAACAGCCTTATTCTGTCGATGAGATTTTGTGATGAAAACAAGACTTCATAGGGTTTCAAACAGCAAAGGCCGATAAAAATTCTTCCTATCTACACACACCTCAACTTGAGCTATGTCCATACTGGTGTACAAGGGGACATTAAATTCAATCTCAGATTAACGCAAAGCCGCCCCTAAGAATAAAGCTCGATCAGTTTTTTACGGTCAATTTTACCTGTTTCGTTTTTAGGTAGTTGCTCTACCACAACAAACTTTTTGGGGATCTTAAATTTAGCCAACTGGCCATTGCAATAACTGAGCAGGTCTTCCTCGCTACACGCTTCATGCAATACCACGATGGCCCTGCCCACCTCTCCCCATTTTTCATCGGGCACACCTATAATAGCCACCTCATTAATGGATGGATGTCCCTGGAGAAACTTTTCCACTTCAAGTGGATAAACATTTTCACCGCCAGAGATGTACATGTTTTTGATACGGTCCTTTACATAGAAATATCCTTCCGCATCGCGGTAGAGAATGTCTCCCGTTTTAAACCATCCATCTTCGAAGGCTTCTCGGGTGGCCTCTTCATTTTGCCAATAGCCGGGAGTAGTCACTGGTCCTTTTAGCCAAAGTTCTCCTGCTTCTTCGTGCATGGCCTCTGTACCATCTTCTTTGACCAACTTTGCTCTGACAAAAAAATTAGGTGTACCGATAGAACCTATTTTTCGAATGGCATCATCGTGATGTAATGAAAACAAGTTGGGGCCCACTTCCGTGAGACCAAACCCTTGCCTGATCGGAACACCCTTTTCCTTCCACTTCTCAATAAGGGGTAATGGCATCGCCTCCCCTCCTACTACAAAATAGCGAAGCGAGTCTAAGGTTACTTTTTTCATTTGTGGTGTCTCGGCCATCATTTTAAGCATGGTGGGCACGCCCATAAAAATAGTCACCTCTTCCTTATCAATAATATCCAGCACTTGTTCCGCATCGAACTTGCGCAATAATGAAAAGGAACCGCCCTGTAGTAAAAATGGAAGAAGTAATACGTTCCATCCACCGGTATGAAAAGGTGGCATGCAGATCACCGTATGGTCACTGGATCGAATATCCAGCCTGATCTGCGTGTTGGTCGCATTCCAGAATGCCATTTTATAGGTATAAATGGCTCCTTTAGGAAAACCTGTGGTGCCTGAGGTATAAAGGATAAACAAGGGGTGATCGTCCTCAATGTACACTGAAACAGATTCCTGTATTTCCAACTCCTGCTCGTGCAGATCGTTAGCCAACTCCGCCATCGATAAGTTGATTATCGTCTTATCAATGTCCTGATCATCGAAATACGTTCTGTATTTTTCTTCTGTAATGAGCAATCGGGGGCTGCAGTTTTGAATCATATACATCAACTCCCGGGGCGATAACCTGTAGTTCAACGGCACTAAAATGTATCCCATTTTCATAGCTGCTCCGAGCAGTACCATGTACTCTACCCTAAATTCTGACAACACTGCAATGCGGTCGCCAGATTTCAATCCCATTTTTTCAAATCTCCTTGCCAGGTAATTGGATAGGTTGTTCAACTGGCTGTAGGTATAACTTGCTTTTGTGACGGCATCTTCCACCACCACTTTGATGGGTGCATATTCTGCCCATTTCTCTAGCCAGTCTTTTCTAAATTCTCTCATCAAAAAATAAAAGCTGAACTGGCAAATGACAATCCCCCACCCGACCCAATCATGTAGATGAGGTCACCTTTTTTTATTTTCCCGAGTTGTACCGCCTCATCGAGGGCCATAGGTATACATGCTGAGCCTGTATATCCATATTCGTGCATGACGGTATGTGCCTTGTCGCGCGGAAGTCCCAGTAAGTCCATGGTGTCCCATATGCTATTGATATTGATCTGAGTAAATAAAAATTGATCAACCTCCTCCAGTTTAGTGTTGGATCGTTTGGCCAACTCCCGTGCCATATCCGACCATACATTCGGGTTCAATTCACCCGGAAATCTTTTTACAAATTTTAACAAGTGGTCTTTATTGGCAACTACTTCCGCAGTAATGGGCTGCGCTGTGCCACCAGCATAAATTCCCATCCAGTCACAATACTCACCTTTCGTACGCATTTCACTGGCCAGATATCCTACATGCTCTTCTTCAGTAGCAGTAAGGATGATGGCTCCTGCACCATCCGCAAAGAGATTGGCAGTTTTTTTATCTGTTTTGTTTAAGTATTTGCTCATCACATAGGCACCAATCACCATTACATTGGTATAGTGTTCGTCTGCTTTGATGTACTTCACGGCAGTATCTACCCCGATGACAAAACCAGCGCAGGCAGAATTAAGATCAAAGGTGGCCGCGTTGCTCATTCCCATCTTATGTTGCGCCTTGGAAGATGTACTAGGAGAAATGTATTCCGGTGTATCCGTACATACAATCAGTAAGTCGATATCTTCTGGCTTTAAGTGCGCACGCTCCAGATTAACTTTAGCAGCTTCTATACACAAGTCGGCCGTAGACTGATCATCAGATGCCCACCTTCGATTTTTGATGTGCACATTTTTTTCCAGCCAATCAGAAACATTTTCGCCAAGCAGTTCATCAAAGTAGGTATTCGGAACAATGTTTTCCGGAACGTACATTCCGGTAGATATTATTTTAGCGTTCCTCATTATACCGTCATTCCTCCATCTACACTGAGTGTAGTTCCATTAATATACTTGGCTTCATCTGATGCCAGAAAGCAATAGGCATCTGCTATGTCTTCTGGCGTTCCCAACTCACCCAATGGAACCTTCGCCTTCATCATATCAATTACGTTTGCAGGCATTGCCATCACCATATCGGTGGCAATAAATCCGGGGGCCACAGCATTTACCGTTATGCCTTTACCGCCCAACTCTCTGGCCCATACTTTGGTCATTCCAATAACACCCGCTTTGGTAGCTACATAGTTGGTTTGTCCAAAATTGCCATAAATGCCAACCACAGACGAGGTATTGATGATGCGGCCACTGCCAGCGCCCACCATATAGGACTGCACTTGTTGCCCACAATTAAAAACACCGGTAAGGTTGACATCAATCACTTGCTGCCACTGTTCCGGTGTCATTTTTTTCAACGTAGCATCACGGGTTATTCCTGCATTGTTCACCAGGATATCAATTCTTCCATGATCAGCAAAAACCTTTTTTGCAGCCTCCCCCACTTCTTCATAGTTGGCGGTATTTACTTTATTAAAATCTCCTTTAAGTTCAGTGGCCAATTGCTTTCCAGCCTCCTCGTTCACATCCCATATAATAACCTTGGCTCCCTCGCTGGCAAATTTCTTTGATGTGGCTTTGCCAATACCACTCGATCCTCCAGTAACCACCGCTACTTTTCCTTCTAATCTTTTCATTTATGCTTGTTTAATAGAGCTGGAGCTCGCAAAAGCCCCAGCCCTCCTAACCCACTTTTAATTTTTTGGAAAGTTGAATTTCAATTCTACTGAGAAAAGTCTGCCAATAAATGGTGAGGCGGTAAACTCACGGTACTTCGCATCAAAAAGATTAGTTACAGCACCAGAGGCTGTCATAAAATCAGTCACCTTATACCCGATGCCAAGGTCAACATTGGCAAATCCAGCAAGTGGTCCATAGTTCCACGCATCCGTGCTGCGTGCATTTTCAACTATTGGAGTACCGCGGTAGGTAAGGTCTTGAGTTTTTGCAGCGATCTGAAAGCTAGAGTAGTAGTCATACTCTTCTACCAGGCGCACAAATACATTTCCGAAAAATTTGCCTCCTATATAATTCAAACCTATGCTCCCTTTATGTTTAGGCGCATTCACCAATACATCAAGTTCGTTCACTACACCATTCTTGTCAAAATCATTGTCAAGATCATTTTCATCGATTGGATAATCGAAGTAGGAATAATTGATGGTTGCTGTAAGTGAATTAGTAAGTAAGTAATTCAACCCTACATCAAAACCATAGGTATTGAACTTACCAAAGTTGACATAGGTAGCAACAAGTCCACCGTATGTACCAAATGCACTTTGTACCTGATTAATTGGAGTATCACCGCGTTGGGTTGTTACTCCGACTACAGTTACCGGGCTTAGGAAATTTTCTGAGATATTGTAATAGGCATTGGCGTCAAGAAAGAGTTTGTTAGAAGAACCTAGCCTGCCTTTATAGCCTACTTCAAAAGTTTGCAACTTCTCAATATCTTGTTTTTCTATTTTACTGCCATCAACAAGCGTAAACCCTTCCGCATTTCCTAGGATCAGTCCACCGAATAAATTGCCATACATGTTCAGGATAGTAGGAGCTGCAACACCCTGGCCATAGGTAAATCGGAAAGTACCCTTATCAACAGTTTTCGTTATTCCGAACTTGGGCACAAAGTTGAAATCATAAATTTCATGATAATCAGCACGAAGCGCTACGGTTGCTTTTACACCGCTACCAAAGTCGTATTGACCTTGTGCATATGCTCCCACCTGATCAACGGTGATGTAGTCATCAGCATCTTTATCCAACAGATAAGTGCCGTGTGAGTTTGCCAAATCTTTTTGATATTGTACACCCGTAATAAACTTAAAGGCATTCCACTGATTGTTGTACTGTATCTCTCCATTCCAACGCTTTGAGTCATCTATAAACCTGGCTCCTGTATTCATCGATCCGGCCAGTGCATCTGCTTCAGTAGCACCCCCGTCTTTTAGTGCATAGTAGGCTTTTGTTCTATCATCCAATGAATGGGTATCTCTTGTATCACTTAAGCTTAAGTAAGACTGTGCAAAAAAGTGCGGAGAAACATAGCGCAGATGGAATGTTTGAATCTTCCAGTCAACAATTTGATTTCGGCCAACATTGGTAGGTGCCAGGTACGTGCTATTGCTGGCATCATAAGAGAAGATCAGGTCTGATTTCTCATTTACGGAATAGTAAAGACCAACACCGCCTTTTATAAATTCAAAATCATTATTCAATTCAAGCTCTTCGTAGCCTTCTTTTCCTGGTACCGCATCCCGATTGATGTAAACAGAATCAGAGTGTGTGAATTCTTCACCCTTTGTGTATTCGAAGTTGGCTTTAAAGGCAAACTTATCGTTGATCACCTGTGCGTGTCGCGCTCTGGCAGTTAAAACACTTTGATTACCGAATCCCAATGCCACGGTTGTTCCTTCTGAAGTGCGGGGATCTTTGGTAATAATATTGACCAGACCATTGTGCGCATTAGGGCCGTACAAAGCTGAGTTGGGTCCTAGAATAACTTCCACCTGCTCGATGTCTTCCTTAATCTGTGGGCTTAGTGGCCCAAAAGGCAACCCGGTGGCTACCAGGCTTGAGAAACGACCGTCAGTAACTTGGGTGTTTTTTGCATTGAAGTTGCTGTTAAACCCGCGTACATTAATACCAGTTCCTACTACACCCGAACGAATATAGTCTACCCCTTTCAACCTTGACAGCAATTCGCCCGTGTTGAAAGATCCCCAGTTTTGTAAATCTTCCTTACTGATGATTTCGATGGTTGCTGGTGTTTCCGTTAATTTTTCTGCTGTCCTTGATCCTGAAATCACAATCTCTTCACCGAACATCACGCCCTCCGCCAGTCTGAAGTCACCAGTTCCGCTACCGTTGGTTACAGTAACGCTCATCGCTTGAGATGTATATCCGATATAACTTACTGCAATGGAGTACGTACCGTCATCGGCTACGGAAATGGAGTATCGCCCATCTGTACCGGTAACGCTACCGTTCGAAGATCCCTGAACAACAACATTGGCACCCACCAAGGGGTCCCCTGTAGCCGTATTTGTCACTTTACCCGAAATGGTGCCCTGCGCCCAGACAGATCCGGCCAGTAGCATCATCAAAAAGCTTACGTATAGGTTTTTCATAATTATTGTTTGGTTAAAATATTCTGTAATAGTTTGTTAAATGCGGACGGATTATCAATTTGAAGAATATGACCCGCCTCTTCAATCATCATGATTTCAGCATTGGGAATTTCTTTACCCCGATTGGCAACCTTGTCTGTGGTTAAATTTGGATGTAAATATTTGTTGGGTATCAGTTTATCGTTTGCTCCAAATAGGACATACGTTTTATACTCAATTGATTTCAGGTCATCCGCTACCGGATGGTCCAGCATTCCTTTGACCGCCTTTTCCCTTACGATGGCATAGGCTTCAAACCAATCAGCGGTTTTTGCATTGAGGCGATCCTGAATCATTTCCTCGGCCAACGGAGGCATCTCGACAAAATTCATTTGATAAGCAGCACGGATTTGCGCTTCATTATGATTCATGAGCAACGGTGCCGCAGCATATTGTTTTAGCAGATCTCCCTCTTCCTTGGTAAAAGTTTCGAAACCAGCCGGTGCCGCTAGCACCAATGTTTTTAACCACTTCGGGTTGTTGAGTGCAACCGCGATGCTCACCTGCCCACCCATGGAGTGGCCTACCAGTGTAATTTCTTTGCCTTCAATTTTTCTTACAAAAGCATCGATTGTCTTTGAAAAGAAATCGATGTAGTCATTGCTATCAAAATCCCGGATGGTGGATAGCCCATACCCCGGAAGATCAATAGCAATACATCTGAAGTTTGAACTTAATTCGTCTATGGTTGGATACCAGTGCATGATATTACCACCAAGACCATGGATAAAAAGCAGAATGGGTAAATCCTTTGCTCCTTCGTCAACATATGCTATTTCTATATCATCAAATATGGTTAACCGTTCAACCGCATATTTATAATCTGGCAATGCACTATCTGATTGTGCTAAGGACATGTGAAAAGTAAGGGTTAGTATGATGAAAAGGAGTTTCTTCATGTGAGTGATACTTTTCGTTCTTTACTTCTAGAGATTACAAAAAGTAGGGTACTAATTAATAGCGATCCCAGAATGGCAAAGGTTGAAGGGATTGCTGGATTGCGTACTACTTCCTGCATGTAAGGCGTAAGCCTACCGTAATACACCGAAAAATGAATTACAATAGCTGATATCGATCCTATAAAAGGCACATGGGAGGCTACTCTAGTAAAAAAAGTGCCAAATACTACGGGTACAAATGCAGCTGAAAAATAAGCGTAAACGCCATTCTGCGCAAATATACCCACACTCAGATCGGGGTGCTTCAGTTGCTGATAACTGAATCCAAATGAGACGATCGCCAATACGATGATCGTGATTTTGTTGAGCGCTACGGGTTGAACCTTAACGGTTTTAAAAACAGCCGGTATTACATCCTGTGTAATGGTGGTACTCAAGCTTTGAATTAAACCTTCCAGTGTTGACAGCCCCGCAGAAATAAGCCCCATGATTACAATTATGCCAATGCCAACAGAGAATTTCTTTACAACATAAGTGGAAAGCACGCCATCCAGTGGTATGGGTGTGCCATTATCCGTAAGTGTAGGAAATTCCAATCGGGCATACAGACCTGCAAATACCACAAGGAAGAATAGTAGTTCCACCACAATGCCAACAGCTAAATAGGTATTCACCTGTTGATCATTTTTAAGCAATAGGGATTTGGTAATGATATGAGGCTGGCAAACAACAGCAATCCCGACTACTATCTGGCAAAAGAAAATTTCGAAATAATCCCTGAATAATGGACTGCTTTCATTGGTAGTGCCGACCAGATTGGGATCAATCGCCTTCAACTTGTCAAGAAAACCATCTATCCCATTTGCAAAATGTTCATAGCCTGAAGTCAATAAGATGATGGCCACAATAAGCATCAATAATGCCTGGATGGTATTTGTGTACACCATCGAATTGGCACCCCCAAACATCATGTATCCAAAAACAAAGACAATTACTGCTGTCAATACATACAGTTCATTGACACCAAGAGCAACCGATAAAAGCTTACTCAATCCAACACAAATAAGAACAATAAAGGTGACGAGTAGCAAGGAGACAAATCCAAAGAAGAGGGTGTAGTATTGATTATTGTACCGATTACCAATCCATTGCGCCATGGTAAGCGCCTTCACTGAAGTTCCAATTTTTCGAAATCCCTTCGTTACAATGTAGAGAGAAACAACTGCTGCTATGGACATAACCAATCCAAACGAAATGAATGCGCTTATCCCATAGTAGGCTATAAAACCTGGATTAATGATAAAGGTAGCGGCACTGGTCATGGATGCAGCCAGGGCCAAACCAACGGCTACTGGAGAAAAAGACATGCTTCCGATGGCATAGTCATCGATACTTTTTGTTCGCAATGCCCCCCGAATGACGAAGAACAATATTAACGCCATGTATAAGGCCACCGCCACCCAAATAAATACTGAATAATCACCAGAAGCCATCCTATGCAAACGTTTGTTTTCCGGCTCTAATGTTTAATTATCTCCCCAGATAAAATAGCGGTTTCTGGTGAACGATAAGTATTTTAAGGGTAAACGATTTTATTTTTCAGGTGAAAGTAAAAGCTTCGATGCTTAATCAACAGGAATTTTGGACGTACGACTCAAATGATAGATAGTTTTTTCATGAGGTCGTCACGGTATGTTTTACCGATTGATATCCTCTTGTCATCAATGAGGATATAATTATCTTCAATGGCATGGATATGTTTAGTGTTCACAATATATGAGCGGTGTACCCGAATGAACGTATCGGATGGGAGTTTAGCCTCCAAAGCTTTTAGCGAATGGCTGATGATGTAATTTTTTTTATCGGTTACCAGTATAGAATAAATATCGTTAGCCTCTATGTACTTCACCTCTTCAAACGTCACCTTCTCGAGCCGGTTCTTTACTTTTACAAACAAGTGTGATTTGTTAACAACCGTACTTTCACTCTTTTCTCCGCTATTCAAGTGGTGTCGATAAAGTGCGATTTCAATTGCAGACACCAACTCATCAACATCAAAAGGTTTGATAAGGTATCCGTCAGGATTAGTCAATTTTGCACGTTCTACCGTATTCAGATCCCGATCAGAGGTAAGGTAAAGCACGGGCACATTGGTTTTGGCAGTAATCAATGCTGTTGCTTCAATACCATCCATTATCCCGGCAAGATTAATATCCATAATAACAATATCCGGCTGTGAGGCCTTTAGTCGCTGCAGCAATTCTTCAGCAGACTCACAAATATCAACCACCATATATCCACGCTCCTGCAACGTGAATTCCAAATTTTTAGAGACGACCTCGTCATCTTCAGCAATCAATACTTTCACCTTATCTTCCATCGAGTTACCAATTTAGATTTATTTACGCCCATTTCCGGCAGATATATTATACAATCTTTAATTTCACGAATGAGGTTTTTAGTGCTATCATTTTTTATGCTGCTCAGCATCAGTGCTTCAAGCCAACAACTATATGTTGACAGCCTGCTTCAAGTACCGGCTGATAGTGCCCAATTATCTACCAAAGCATGGTATTGGACATCGGTAACTATTAATTCCGAAACTGATTACCTGGAATTCGCAGGCTGGGGTACAGTGATCGCCTATGGTGAGGGTCTGACACTTAAATCAGGGGTCTTGCTAAAGGCTGATGATAAGGACTATTATTCCTACCAAAATATTATACCGGTAAAAGGTCAGTCAAAACTGTTGATCAAGCTAAAAGGTGAACATCCCTTATTCGATTTGCGTAACCTTGGATTCACTTACTATTCGAGTGAAGAATGGCGATTGTCTGAACGGAAGCGGTTGCTAGTACATGGTTTGTTCTTTGGTATTGTTATCGTTATGGCGCTGTACAATCTCATGATATTTTTTGCCGTAAAAGATCAGAGTTACATCTGGTACGTGCTCTCAATTGTAGGTTTTGGTCTTTATATGGCATTCTATTATGGTTTTACCTACGAGTATTTCTGGCCCGACCATCCGCACTGGAACGCTCATTTTTTTGCTTTCATTATTCCTGTGACGAATATCAGTCGGATATTATTTACCAAATCCTACTTACACACCAGCGAGTATGTAGCAAAATGGAATATCTTTTTCAATGGACTGCTTATTGCCTATAGTATTCCACTGGTATTGTGGATGACAAGCTGGCTATCCCTAACAGATCTTCTTTCAGAAGCGAATTATATTATCGGATTCATAGGTTCAGTAACTATGATATCCATTACAGTGGTAAGCCTGATTGTATATTTACGAGGTTACAAACCTGCTTTATGGTTTCTGGTTGCTTTTGGTCTCTTCAATGTAGGTGGTATACTTTTTATTTTTCGTGAGTTAAATTATCTCGAGGCTAATTTTATTACCCGCTATGGTGTACAAATTGGTACCGTTGCACAAGTAGTACTTTTCTCTTTTGGTTTATCCGATCGACTGAACCGTACTCGAAAGAAACTGGCTCAACGTACAATCGAAAAAGAAAAAATTGAACGTGAACGCGAAAAAGAAAAAAAAGAGATTGCGCAAAAGCGTAAAGACCAACTGGAAGTTTTAATAAGAGAACGTACAGGAGAACTCGAAAAAACCTTGGAGCAACTTAAGATTTCCGAACATGAACTCAGGGAGCTAAACGATTTAAAGACTAAATTATTCTCCATCATTTCACATGAGTTGAAAAGCCCGTTGACCACAGTTGATTCCTATTTAAATCTGCTAATCAATCATTATGACAAACTATCCTCTACCGATTTTTCAGATCTCAGTAATAAAACCAAATTCTCATTACAAAATCTGACCTTATTGTTGGATAATTTGTTGCTCTGGACAAGACTACAGCAAAATAGCATTACCTATCAACCTGTACGAGTAGATTTACGCAGGGCAGTTGATAAAAGTGTAAAGTTATTTCACCTACTGTTTGAGCAAAAGCAAATTAAACTTGTGGTAGAACCCGAGGTCGATGAAATCATCGCCATATGTGATAAAGACATGGCAGAGTTTATCTTCCGAAACCTGTTGCATAACGCACTTAAATTTACTCCCAAAAAAGGTACGATTACCATCGCTGCGACTGTTTTTGAACAATATAGCTGGATTTTTATTAAAGACACGGGTGTGGGAATGTCACCGGAATTGATCCGGAAGATATTAGAAGACAACGTAAGTTATACCCGCCTGGGAACAGAGGAGGAAAAAGGTACCGGAATTGGCCTTCTTATGTGTAAAGATTTTATTGAAAAGAATGGAGGTATTTTGGAAATAAAAGCGGAAAAGGGAACGGTTGTATCCTTCTCTGTGCCGACAAGCGAAATAGAAGTTGCCGACTCCACGGTGGGG
>JBATLM010000251.1:0-3645 GCA_049289315.1 Cyclobacteriaceae bacterium | reverse complement strand
CTTTTAAACGAGATGGATGAGTATCCATCATAAAATAAAACGAATTGGTTAAGAACAGAAAAATCCTTGTAATGGCATCCTTGTTTCTTTTATTCACTACTTCGTGCGTTGAAAAAAAAGGAAATTCACCCGAAGTGTATAACAAATTGCACAGTTACTTGAATGCCTCACTACCCTCTTTCCCTAAAGGGACGCCCACCTCTATACTTCCAATAGAAGCGATGATCTCCCCTTTAGGGGTCGGGGGTATACAGGGCTTTAATTCTGCATGCCATTCTCATTTCATAGAAACATGTAACGCCCGTTTTTATTTTTTTGGCCAAATGTGCAATTTGTTATACACACCTTCACCTGTTGTACATAGCAGTGTTAATTTTCAGCATTTTGATCATTTATACAAGGAAATTGTCCTGAATGGAAAAGAGGTAGCTATAATTCATATTTATAGTGAATATCCGAATTATGAATTTGAAATTGAGCCCCACGAGGGCTTTACCTGCGTGGATGATGTTGCAAGAGCACTGGTGATGCTGTCGAAATATTTGGAGCAACATGGAGATGACGCAAAAGTGTTGAAGCAGATGAAGATGCTCACTGAGTTCGTATTACAAATGCAAAACGAGAACGGATACTTCAACAATTTTATATGGAACGATCTCTCCATAAATAAGACATACAAAACTTCAGTTGCCGAACTCAATTGGTGGTCGTTCAGAGCATTGTGGGGGTTGGAGTCGGTTTATCCATTCTTGAAGTCCGATAAGGACCTGACCGACAGAATTGCAGTGGCTTCAGAAAGATTAATGGCGAATATCAAGAGAGACATTCCCACGAATAATTCTGTAGTTGAAATTGTTGAAACCATTGACGTTCCTTCGTGGTTACCTCAAAAATATGCTTCAGATCAATCTGCATTATTGATCATTGGTTTATTGAAATACTATGAAAGAACTTCCGATGACGCGATTAAAAAATTGATCGGTTCTTTAGCCGATGGAATGATGTTAATGCAAAAAGGGGACGCTGACCGCTATCCATATGGATGTTTTTTGAGCTGGCAAAATTTATGGCACGCCTGGGGAAATAGTCAGGCCTATGCCTTACTGAAAGCTGGTCAAAAACTGAACAATCAGGAATATATAGCCAGTGCAATGCTTGAGATAGATCACTTTTATCCATATATGTTAAAAAATGGCTTTGCTGAAGCATTTTGGACAGAGAAAAAGGAAGACGACACCTATCAGGAAATAAAAAGAAACGACTATCCTCAAATTGTTTACGGCTTACGTCCCATGATTTGGGCAACTTCAGAAGCATATCATTTGACCAAAGACGAGAAATACTTAAAACTTTCCACCGAGCTGGCGAGCTGGCTAAGCGGAAATAATGATGCCAATACTAAAATGTATTATCCTGAGACCGGGATATGTTTTGACGGTATCAAGAGTGCGCAACAAGTGAGTAAAAATTCAGGAGCAGAATCCACAATTGAAAGTCTGTTGACACTACTGGCTTTAGAAAAATTGAATGAAGAATGAAAATATTAAATAAGGAATGAAAATATTAGATTTATCAAATCCGGTACAGCGTTATGATAAAAATCCGATTTTAACGGCGAGAGATGTCAATAAAGTCTGGACTGATCCCAGATATCAGACAATAACAGTGCATAACGCAGGAATCACTGAATATAATGGTGAAGTAATCATGCTTTTTCGCTCTCACTTGCGCAATGGAATGTCCATCCTGGGAATTGCCAGAAGTAAGAATGGTTTGGACAACTGGACGATAGATAAGGCTCCTTCGATGCTGCCTTGCACTAAAAATGATGATTACGAAGAAGGAGCCAATATTGCAGAACTAATCGAAAATGAAGCCGGTGGGGTAGAGGATCCTCGCATCAGCAAAATAAATGATACTTACTATATCACTTATAGTGCCTATCACGCTACCATTGCACATAGAGTAAGAGTTTCTTTGGCTACCACCAAGGATTTCAAATCTTTTAAAAGGCATGGACCGTTGCTGAAAACGGATATGAGAAATGTCGTTTTGTTCCCTGAATTAATTGGCGGAAAATACTATGGCTTATTTCGTCCAAACGATTCTACAGCAGCGCATACGGGAGGTATTTATAAACAAATACAAATTGGCTCTACCGAAAATGTCGAATCAGGAATATGGGACATTCGACAAGAACCTGTACTTTTACAAGCTGATGGGCCACATAGTTTTTCAGACAAGATCGGACCCGGGGCTACGCCTATAAAAACCAAACACGGCTGGATAAATATATTTCATGGTGTTCGGAGTACAATGGATGGAAACCCATACGTATTAGGAGTTGCCATTCATGATTTGCAAAATCCTACGCAAGTAAAGGTGTCAAATATTCCAATATTGTTCCCTTCCAAGGCCGACTGCAGAGTGGATGATGATAGTTACGTCCACGTACCTAATGTTGTTTTTTGTTGTGGGGCATTAAGAAAAGACAATGGAGATATTTATATTTATTACGGTGGAAATGATACGGTTATGAATGTGGCAATAAGTCACGAAGACATTTTAGCCGAATTATGTGAAAAGTATCCACAGGATCCAGGATCTGGCAGACCATTATATTCATTAGAATAATTAACATTGTACAATAATATTGAGCATTATGGGAGAAGTAATATTATCTAATATCAGAAAGACCTACAAAGGCGGTGCCGAGGTCGTAAAAGGAGTCAGTTTTGCTGTCAAAGACAAAGAGTTTCTTGTCTTGGTAGGCCCTTCAGGGTGTGGAAAATCTACTGTATTAAGAATGATTGCCGGCCTTGAAGAAATTACAGCAGGAGAACTATTTATTGGAAACAAAAAGGTAAATGATGTTGCGCCAAGTGATCGGGGCATTGCTATGGTTTTTCAGAACTATGCCCTGTATCCCCATATGAATTCGTATGAAAACATGGCATTTGGCTTAAAGATTCAAAAAGTACCTGCAGAAGAAATCAAAAAAAGAGTCATGGCTGCAGCCGAAATATTAAATGTAGAATCATTATTAGATAGAAAACCTGGAAATATGTCAGGTGGACAACGCCAAAGAATTGCGATAGGCAGAGCTATAGTACGGCGCCCAGAAGTATTTTTATTTGACGAGCCATTAAGCAATTTGGATGCGAAACTGAGGGGTAAGATGCGCATCGAACTGGCCAAACTGCATAAAACCCTGGATACTACTATGATATATGTGACTCACGATCAGGTAGAAGCTATGACACTGGGTGAGCGTATAGTAGTCTTGAAAGATGGTGAGATAATGCAGATTTCTCCCCCTATCGAGTTATTTAATGACCCTAACAATAAATTTGTAGCAGAATTTATTGGTTCTCCTCAAATGAATTTTCTGGAAGGAAGAATGGAGCTTATCGAAAGCAAGTTACATTTTATAGATGGTGCAGGCACTGTGTTTGACATTTCTACACTTGATTTGAGCCAATCGAAGGAATATATCAACAAAGAGGTCTATCTAGGAATCAGGTCCGTCGATATTCATCCAGAGAAGGGAACTATATTGAACTCTGAAACCATTAATGGAGAAGTGATCGCAATTGAGCTTTTAGGAAATCAACAGCACATTTATGTAGAATACAACAATATAGA
>JBATLM010000250.1:0-7377 GCA_049289315.1 Cyclobacteriaceae bacterium | reverse complement strand
GCATAGCGCATGGTCAGTTGGGAAATGCAGATTCATCTTTTTATTATCTGGATCAGGCCGAAATACTAAGCCGAAAGAGGTCGGACGACTTGTTGTTAATCAAAATTTACAATACCAAGGGATTAGTACTAATGGGATTGAGCCGGTATGAAGATGCCTTAGACACTTTTCAAAAAGGATTGGCCATAGGTGAAAATAAAAACGAACCCAAGTACCTTGTAGCAGTTAGAAAAATCCTTGGCAATGCCGGTGGCATATTTTACGATTTGGGCGATTTTAAATCAGCTCTGAAGTATAGCCAAAGGGCTTTGGAAATTTCCAAGCAACTCAATGACTCTTCTGGTTTGGCTTACAATCATTTACGTTTGGCCATTACCTATCAGGCTACGGACAGCATTAAAAAATGTCTTACGCATTTGAACCTTTCCAACGACCTTCTTACCAGCCTCAATGACACTACTACCCTACTCTACGTAAAAAACACATTGGGAGCCGTTTATGAAAAAGCAGGAAACTATAATAGCGCACTTACTAGCTTTCGCAGCGCCAACCTTTTAGCCGCTGCCATTGCTAGCAAGGAAGAAGAGCTGCATACCTCCCTATCCATGGGCAATGTGTATTTAAAAATGGGCGAACTGGCGACAGCAGAAAGAATTGCTCTTGAGGTAGTGGATGCCACCAAAGAAAATGGCATGACGGAACATCAAAAAAGTGCCTACGATATTTTATATAAAATAGAACTCAGAAAAAACAACTATAGGGATGCACTTAGCTTGAGAAATCACTACTATGTACTGAAAGATTCGATTGCCGATACGGATGTAAAAAAAAGAATTGCCGAACTGGAGACGCAGTACGAAACGGAAAAGAAGCAAGAGGAAATAGTAAGACTTACTCTTGAAAACGATCTTAAAACGGCCAACCTGGCCTCTTCAAGAAATGCGAATATAGCACTGGCCGTTGGCGCAATACTCTCGATCTTATTGTTAGTCGTTTTCTTCACTATGCGGCATAAAAAACAAAAGGCAGAGAAAGAAGCTCAGGAATTACAAATGGAAGCCCTCAAAAAGCGATTCATTGAACTGCATGCCAGCCCTGCACAACTTGCTGTGGAACTCGGTTTTGATGAATTCAATGAAAAGCTTACCACACATCTTACTGAGCGTGAATTTGACACACTCAAACTCAGCCTGGAAGGCAAAACCAATGCGGAAATAGCAGACAAATTGTTCATTTCTATAAGCACCGTAAAGTTCCAAACACATATGCCTCTTTTTATTTGAATTCGAAAATATCCTATCAGCATTTTATCTCACTGAATATAAAGCTGAAAAAACACTAACTTGTCAGGTTTACAGTGTTTTGTCATAGGATGGTAAGTATAGAAATGATTAGTGCTCCAAAAACTATTAAATACTATAAAGGCTGGAAGTTCACACTATCCTTTATTGCAATTTCAATAATCTGCTGCTCAGGTCATCAGGCCTTTGCACAAGATTCACCCGACAAAATCATTGGGTTGGCTTACGATGAATCTAATCCCTACAAATCCCTCGAGCTATTGGAGCAAATTGAAGATTCTGCGACATTGACAGACACTCTCCATAGTAAGTACCTATTGGCAAAAGGTGTGGCTTATGGAAAATTGGGTGCAGCAGACTCTTCTGAATTCTATCTGGATGCTAGCATCGCACATTCGAAAACTTCATCAAATGATTACTTTTTAGCTCGTGCCTATAATTCCAAAGGAGTATTGTTTCGAATCCTTGGGCGACATGAAGAATCATTGAATTTATTCCAGCAGTCATTGGCCATAGCCGAACCCAAGTCGTCTGGAAAATTTGAGGTTCTTGAGACAGAGGTGTTGGGGAATATTGGAGGGATATTTTTTCAATTAAAAAAATATCCGTCAGCCATTGAATATTCCAATCGTGGCCTGCAAAAGGCTACGGTAATAGCCAACACAAGTGAAATCGCTTATGGTAACCTGAGGTTAGCTATCGTCTATCAGGCCATGGACAGTTTGGATAAAAGTCTTGCCTACAATAAGAAGACGAGTGAACTCCTTGAGATTGTCCAAGACTTTACCACACTCGTGTATGTAGAAAATACGTTAGGTACCATCAGAAAAAAACAGGGCAAGCTTGATTCTTCATTATATCATCAAAAAAGGGCGTTGGAGTTTGCCATCACTTCAGGTGAAATTGAGTCGGTAGCGCACACTACACTAGCAATTGCCGAGGTTTATTTAGCACAAAAGAACCTGAACGCAGCCAGCACCTTCGCTAAAAGGGGATTGGCTATTGCTAATGAGGGTGACTTTCCTATCCATACCAAAAACGCCCATGATTTATTGTATAGAATTGCAATGGCAAAAAATAATCCAAGAGAAGCCCTGACAGAACGGAATGCTTTCATAGCGGTGAGCGATTCCCTCAATGCTGCCGAAGCGCAAGAGCGTTTGGCTGAGGTAGAAGCCAGGTATCAGACAGAAAAAAAAGAAGCGGAGATCACTCGCTTGTCATTAGAAAATGAACTACAAGAGGCCAACCTTGCTCAATCAAGGAAAATTCAGTTAATAGTTATCATAGGAGCATCTATACTTCTGGCCCTGTCAGTGGTCATAGGCAGAATGTATTGGCAAAAAAGCAAGATCAAAGAAAGATTATTGGTGGTTGAGGTCAATGATCTTAGAAATCAGATTAAGATGGTACTCGAAACGAATGTTTCTCCAATAGACTTGGACTATACTCAGGTGAATACCAGTTTACATACACCTCTGTCGGAGCGAGAATTTGAAATTCTGAAATACGCATTAACTGACTTGAGCAACAACCAAATTGCCGATAAAACATTTGTATCTGTCAACACAGTTAAGTTTCACCTCAAAAATATCTATGAAAAAATAGGTGTTGGCAATAGAAAAGAGGCATTGCAGTTTGCAATAAGCGCCACCCGAAGATCAGACTAAAAAGGGCTTTTAAGAGTCATAAGCGTCATTTAGAGGAAACTACCCACCTGGGTAGGCCTAAAACTACCCTGCCTGTATAGGCTGGTACTATAGTATTTTTAAGTCATTAGCATCATAAATCTTAAATGATGATGCTATGAACAAATATCTACAGACTCTATTATTACTTCTGACAAGCACCCTACTTTATGGGCAAGCATTTGTTACCACCTGGAAGACCGATGAACCAGGCCCTTCTAATGACAATCAAATAACCATCCCAACATTCGGGACAGGCTATAACTACATAGTTGATTGGGGAGATGGAAACTCAGACACAGGTGTTACAGGTGGTATTATGCATACCTACTCAACAGCTGGGACTTACACAGTTTCAATTACTGGGGCTTTCCCTAGGATTTATTTTAACTCTACAGGTGATAAATATAAGATTATGTCCATCGAGCAATGGGGAGATATTGCATGGACAAGTATGGGTAAAGCTTTCGCAGGCTGCACACAATTAACTTACAATGCAACAGATGCACCCGATTTGTCGGCTGTCACTGATATGTCTTACATGTTTTCAAAGTGCTATGCTTTCAATGGGGATATTAACAATTGGGATATAACCAATGTTGAGAACTTGGTTTGGATGTTTGAAACTGCCATAATATTTAACCAAAGCTTAAGCAATTGGAATACAGCCAACGTGCAAACTATGCAAGGTATGTTTCATAAAGCATATCAATTCAATCAGGATATAAGCAGTTGGGTAACAACTAATTTGGTGGTTACGTCATACATGTTCCAACTGGCCGGTAATTTCAACCAGAATATAGGTGGTTGGGACGTAAGTAATGTTACCAACATGACTTATATGTTTGAAGATGCTCCTGCATTCGATCAGGATTTAGGTGGTTGGGATATCTCAAATGTGAAATTCATGAGCGGCCTGTTCAGTAATTCAGGATTGTCTCGTTCCAATTATGATAATACTTTAATAGGCTGGGCGGCCTTACCATCAGTACAAATGAATGTCTCTCTTTTTGCTACAGGTCTTATTTATTGTGATGGCTTAGCAGCTCGTTCTACTCTAGTTAATGACTACAATTGGAATATTCTAGGTGATGAGCCTGATTGTCCTTCTTTCAACACTACATGGGTTACTAATGCACCAGGTGAAACAATTACTGTCCCTACCTTTGGTAGTGGATATGACTACTATGTAGACTGGGGTGATGGTAATGTAGATTACAATATAACAGGTGATGCCAGCCATAGCTATACAACTGCAGGTACTAAGACTGTCAAAATATATGGGGATTTCCCACGCATTTACTTTAATGACACTGGCAATAAAAATAAAATCAGAAGCGTAGAACAATGGGGCGGAGTTGAATGGAAATCGATGGAAAATGCCTTTAAAGGATGTGCCGCATTAACCATTAATGCTACAGATGCTCCTGATTTATCCCAGACAACCTCTTTATCTAGCATGTTTAAAGATGCGAGAAACACCAATGTTGATTTGAGTACTTGGGATGTATCTACTATTACAAGTATGGATAATATGCTTGACAATACTTTTACTTCCTACTTGAATTATGACAAAACACTCACGGCTTGGGCATCATTACCTTCGCTACAGAACAACGTAAACGTTGGTGCTGCCGGTGTCCCCTTTTGTGATGAGGTTGCAAGAGACCAATTAATTACCTCCAACACATGGAATTTTGTTGATGATAAAAAAGGTTGCCCATTTATTTCCACTTGGGAAACAGATGTTATTAAAAGAGTAACCATTCCAACTTTAGGCTCTAGTAGTGATTATAAATATTATGTGGAATGGGGTGACGGAACTGTTACAAGTCATACTGGTACTGCAAATCCACAGCACACTTACGCGGCTACTGGTACCTATCCTATAAAAATAAGTGGAGAATTTGCCCAATTAGATGGCTTCGCAACTTCTAACCATATAAAAACCATTGAACAATGGGGAGATATTGAATGGGTAAGTATGTTCAGAGCATTCAGAGGAAATACTCATTTAATAAGTAACGCAACAGATGCACCTGACTTATCAAATGTTCAAAACATGAGTGAAATGTTTCATGGTTGCTCCCTCTTCAATGCCGATCTGAGTGGTTGGGATGTAAGCAATGTGACCATAATGGAAAGGACCTTTGAACAAGCCACTTCCTTCAATGGTAATATCAGCAGTTGGGATGTTTCAAATGTAATATCAATGAGATTAATGTTTTCTGGCGCATCATCATTCAATTCCGATATATCAGGTTGGCAAGTACATAATGTGACTAATATGAATGGTCTGTTTCGGTTTGCTACAGTCTTTAATCAAAATATTAGTGGCTGGAATGTAAGCAAAGTCACCAACATGGCTGATATGTTTAACCATGCAGAGGCCTTCAACCAACCCATTGGCGATTGGGATGTTTTAGGAGTTACTACTATGGCTTCCATGTTTAATACAGCCACAGCATTTAATAAACCTCTCACCGATTGGGATGTGACTGATGTAACGGCCATGGAATACATGTTTGCTGAAGCTACCAATTTTGATCAACCAATAGGCAACTGGAACACAAGCAAAGTAGAAAATATGTATTATATGTTTGGCGAAGCTACTTCCTTTAATCAGCCTATCAATAATTGGGACGTAAGCAGTTCAACGGGTTTTGCTGAAATGTTTTCTAGTGCCACGGCTTTCGATCAAGACCTCAGTAGCTGGGATTTAAGCAGCACTTCAGATCTCTATGAAATGTTTAAAGGAGCTACTTCTTTCAATCAAGACATTAGTGGTTGGGGTATAAGTTTAATAACAAATCTAAATGGCATGTTTAATGGTGCTACTTCTTTCAATCAAGACTTAAGTACTTGGGATGTGAGTAACATCGAATACATGGAAAATATGTTCGACAACTCAGGGATGAGCAGACTTAATTATGACCGAACCCTTATTGGTTGGGCATCACTTCCATCGCTACAGTCTGATGTAGAAATTGGAGCTGTAGGCATCTCATATTGTATCAGCAATGCCGCACGTACGCAAATCATAAACGATTATAATTGGGCTTTCACAGGTGATGTTGAAGATTGCACAAACGCTGCTCCTACTGATATTATCCTTTCGGGCAATTCCATTAATTCCAATAACACCATTGGGGCAATAGTGGGAGTATTTAGCACAGTAGATTCAGATCCTGGCGATTCATTCACTTACTCGCTAATAGCTGGTGTCGGGGCTGATGACAATGCATCTTTTACAATAGAGGGAAATAAGCTTTTGGCAGCTGAAGTATTCGACTACCAAGTTAAACCTCAATATTTAATAAGGGTTCAGTCTGACGATTTGATTGATACTTTTGAAAAAACCTTTACCATAGATATTGATATTGAAGATATTACAGCTCCTTCAATTGTTACTTTTAACCCGGCTAACAATACCACTGAAGTAAATATCAATACTGTTTTTACGATTACATATGATGAAGAATTGGTGGCAGGAACTGGGGCTGTGGAAATTCGTGAGCTAGCTACAAATACACTCATAGAAAGTATTGATATAGCAGCAGTAACTATCAATACCAATGAGCTTAGTTTTAGTTTGACTAGTAGCTTAGAATTTGGTACTGCATATACAGTTGTAATGCCTGATATTTTTGTAAAAGATGCTTTTGATAATTTTTCTGTTCCAATCAATGGATCTTGGACTTTCACAACAATTAAGAATAATCAGACAATAACATTTAATGAACTGAATGCGGTCACATTTGGAGATGCTTCTTTTGATCTGACGGCATCAGCATCATCTGGTCTAAGTGTAAGCTATACTTCTTCTGATGTTACAGTTGCCACCATTTCAGGAAGTACAATAACAATTGTTGGTGGTGGTACAGCCACCATAACGGCAGAACAAGCTGGCAATAGTGGTTATGCAGCGGCTACTTCAGTAGAACAGGTTTTAACAGTTAATAAAGCCAATCAAACCATCGCATTAACCGAAACTGCAGATAAATTAACTAATGATGCCGCCTTTGAGATAACAGTCAGTGCGAGTTCAGAACTAACAGTATCACTTTCAATAGCTGGCCCAGCAACTTTAGAAGGAACAACCGTAACGTTAAATGGAACTGAAGGAACGGTAACTATTATTGCGAACCAAGCAGGTAATGATTCATTCAATGTTGCACCTGAAGTGAGCACTTCTTTTGAAGTAACAGTATCTGCTGAGCAGAAGCAAGATCAAACAATAACATTCAATCCTATTGAGAATCAATTCCTCGAAACAGGAACAATTACGTTATTAGCAAGCGCATCATCAGGATTGCCCATTACTTATGAAGTTGTAGGAGGGGTCGCTTCGGTAAGTGGCAGTACGCTTACACTAGAGGCAATAGGAC
>JBATLM010000249.1:0-14949 GCA_049289315.1 Cyclobacteriaceae bacterium | reverse complement strand
CGTGATATTGCGGTACTTAACTTTAATGGCTTTGCTTTCTATCTTTTCAGGATACACATCAACAATTTCTGAAGAAATTTTACCGCCTGCCAGTTCTTGCACCAAAAGGGCTGCCCTTTTAATCGCGTAGACGTTGAGGTTGGGATCCGTACCTCTTTCGAAACGGAAAGAAGCGTCCGTTTTCAACTGATGGTGCATTCCCGTTTTTCTAATGTAGTCTGGTGACCAGTAGGCGCCCTCAAGAAAGATGTTTTTAGTCTGTTCAGTAATACCAGACTTAGCTCCGCCAAAAACTCCTGCAATACACATTCCTTCTTTCGCATTACACACCATCAAATCGTTGGCAGTTAATGTGCGTTCTTTCTCGTCTAGTGTTTTAAACTTCGTTCCCTGGGGCATTGTTTTTACAATCACTTTGCCTCCTGTTATTTTATCGGCATCATAGGCATGCAAAGGTTGGCCGAGTTCGTGGCAAATGAAATTGGTGATATCCACAATGTTATTAATTGGTGTAAGCCCAATCGCTTTCAATCGGTTTTTCAACCAATCTGGAGATTCAGATACGGATATACCAGAAATGGTAAGACCAGAAAAACGTGGGCACCCAACACTATCTTCTACAGTCACCGGAATGGTGAGACTGGTATCATCTACTTTGAAGCTTTCAACAGAAGGCCATTTCAAAGAAGAATTTTTGAAGGCTTTTATATCCCGGGCTGTTCCAATGTGAGACGTAGCATCCGCCCGATTAGGCGTGAGCCCAATTTCAAAAACGAAATCATTTTCAATATTGAAAAGCTCGGTAGCAGGCGTGCCGTTGGGCAGCTGTGTGTCCAAAACGATAATGCCATCATGGTTTTCACCCAAGCCAATTTCGTCTTCAGCGCATATCATGCCCTGCGAATGCTCGCCTCTTATTTTTGCTTTTTTGATAGTGAATGGCTCGCCCTCTGATGGATGAATTGTAGTGCCAGGTTGTGCAACAATCACTTTTTGGCCGGCAGCCACATTGGTAGCTCCACATACAATTTGGACAGGCTCAGCGTCACCAACATCCACTTTACAAATCGATAATTTATCGGCATTGGGATGTTTGCCACAGGTAATTACCTCTCCTACGACAAGCCCCTTCAGTCCTCCAGGCACAGATTCGAAAGGAGTTACGCTTTCCACCTCCAGCCCGGTTGCGGTAAGAATTTTGCCTAATTCCTCAGGTTCGTCTGTGATGTCAATATATTGCTTGAGCCAGTTATAGGAAATCTTCATGAAGTCTCGAAAAATTGACTTCAAAAATAGAGAAAAAGAACGGGACAGGGATTGTTTCTAGGGACCAAATTGGGTTCTAAGAGACGCCATATGGTGCGCTAATAGTGATAAACTTTTTCCCCAGCTCTGATAGGCACGTTGAGGATGTTTTCCTTTGGCGGAAATGGGCATGAAAACTTATCAGAATAGGCACAATAAGGGTTGTACGCCTTGTTAAAGTCGAGCAGCACGGAACTGCTTCCGGGCACTTTTTTTATATCTATGTATCGTCCTGCTCCGTAGGTTTCCTTTGTGCTTGTATCGTCAGCAAAAGCAAGAAAAAGTGTGCCTCTGTCCGGACCCGCTTCCATGATTTCAAGGATGAGTAAACGACATTTTACGTTGTTGATGGCAAAGTCGGCATAAGCATATTCCAGGTATGGGGTTTCCAAGCCGTCATTGGTAGATAGCCGTACCACTTTTTTGCTTTTAACTGGCTCAAGGCTCGCACTGATTCTATAATCCGGGTTGGTATCAAAATACTTAAGTCCTGTAAATTCTTCGGCTTTCCCAGCAAAAGGTGCATCTTCAGCGAGCATCAGTTTATCCTTCTCCTCTCGGTGTTGTTTTATTTCATCCAGGTAAGTTTCGCTGGATTGACTTCCCTGTAGTGAATACAACACAAATCCGATGATGGAAATACCGACAACGATACCTATGATTTTATTAAGTTTCATTTTAAGGAGCTACCTGAGATGGCTGTTTTACTTTTACATTAAAATACTTGTCATAGGTATTGAAAAATGCAGGAATGGCGTGGTCTGAGAATCCACTAGGTCCATTGGCAAGCACACAGATGGCTATTTTTTTTGTTGGATGGACAGCAATCTCACTTCTGTAGCCATTTACATAGCCACCATGATAGGCCAGTGTATCACTTTTGAAGGTAAGCACTCGCCATCCCAAGCCGTAATAAGACCTCTTAATCCTGCTCCACCTGTTGAAGTTTCTGTTTTTTGCTGTGGCTCTGACTTCCTGATTAAAAAGTTGGTTAATAGTTTCAGGTGCTATTACATTTTCTCTGCTGCCTAGCAAGGCCACCATCAATTTGGCCATGTCTGTGATGCTTGCATTAATCCCTCCTGCAGGTGCGGTGTTGTAATAAGTGGGAGAGATGGGAATCGGTTTCCATTTGCGTCCTCGCAATAGATGGGGCTGCGCAAAATTGGAGTTGCTAAGCAGTTCTTCATAGCTCACTGATGCATTTGCCATGCGAAGTGGTCCAAAAAGGCGAGCCTTAATTTCTGTTTCAAACGATTGTCCGGTTGCGGATTGTACTACATCATCAAGCAAGCTATAAGCTACATTTTGATAGCTGTATATCTTTCCGGGCTCACCGATCAATTTCACATTTTTTAATTCGGCAATCAATTCATTGTGAGCAGTCCCTTCTTCGATCAGGTTGGTATAAGTATGGTAAGGCAGACCAGTAGTGTGAGAGAGTACATGCCGTATGGTAAGCTGATTGGTAAATGTTGCGGAGTCCAGTTCGAAGTCGGGAAGATATTTTATGATGGGGTCATCCCAATTTAAAATTCCATCCTCCACCATTGTACCCATTAACGCTGAAGTCACCGGTTTGGATACGGAGGCCAGCCTGAAGGCGGTGTGCACGTCTACAGGTTCCTGTGTGTCTACACTCCTTACTCCGAATCCTTTTAAATATATAATGGTAGAATCGTGTATGATGGCGATGGCCGCGCCTGGCACCCCTGTGAGCTTTAGAGACTCGTTGATGTAATCTTCATAATCGCTGAGTAATTCAATGTATTCAGCAGGAAGGGGAGGAGCTTGAGGTTCTTTTGTAACCACAGTTTTCTTTGAGGGCTTTTCAGGAGTAGTGTAAAAGACAAAGCCAACAAATGCGGTGATGGTGATTGTAATAAGTACGAGGATTCTCTTCATCATTAACTATAACATTCCCTCATCTGCAAAACTAAAGTATTTTTGGCCAGCAACGATGAGATGATCCAATAACTGCACTTCCATCACCTTGCCAGCCTCTTTCAATTTTTTAGTAAGCGCGATATCACTCTGACTTGCAGTAAGATTTCCGGAAGGATGGTTGTGTACCACGATGATGCCGCTTGCCAACTCTTCAAGCGCTAATTTGAATATGATTTTAGGGTCAGCTACTGTACCAGCAACTCCTCCTTCACTTACCTTCTTTTTTTTAATCAATCGGTTGGCCCTGTTGAAAAGCAATACCCAGAATTCTTCATGGGCTAAATCCATTAAATCTCCTTTTATAAGCTCGTAAGCTTCTTTCGAGCTGGCCACTTTTGGCCTTTCTTGTGTCTCCGATTCTTTCCTTCTGCGGCCGAGTTCCATGGCAGCCACGATGGTAATTGCTTTAGCTTCCCCAATACCCTTGCTTTTCATCAGTTCTTTAACGGTGAGCTTAGCCAGATCGTGCAAATTATTTTCCACAGTTTGCAATACCTGTCTGGCTACTTCTACAGCGCTCAATGAGCCTGTTCCGGAGCCAATAAGCAGCGCAATTAACTCCGCATCAGAAAGGGCGGATTTGCCTTTGAGCAACATTTTTTCACGAGGGCGGTCCTCCGCAGCCCAGCTTTTGATCCCAAGGGGTTTTGACTTCATGTTATTGTAAATGAGTCATTTAAAAGCCAAATATTGGATTTTTTGGGCAATAAAAAACCCTTCCTCATTATCGTAAGTCCGAAATAAGGAAGGGAAAAGTATTTTGATTCTCGTTTTAGGCGAGACTGTTTACGTGCTTAGTCAGCTTAGATTTCTGATTGGCAGCTTTTTTCCAATGAATAATGTTCTTCTTGGCTAGCTTGTCAATAAGGGAAGAAACTTCTTTAAGAAGAGCTTCAGCTTCTGGTTTAGAAGTTTCAGCTACTAATTTCTTAGTTGCTGTACGGGTAGTTTTGTGCTGGTAACGATTGCGTACGCGCCTTTTCTCGTTAGCTCTGATTCTTTTCTCTGCTGATTTGTGGTTTGCCATAAGTCTTTTTTACAAACGGACTGCAAATGTAAGATCATTCGGCATAATTACAAAACCCTGTTTAGCTCATTTTCCATTGATTTTACCCTCAAACAAAAGCCAGGTCTGTGGGTCAAGAATGAGCTCCAAAGGCCTTTTTTCTGCTGAAAAGCTAAATTTCGTTTCTTTCCCAGCTAATTGAAGGGTTTGAATGCCCATTGAGCCATCATCTGTTTTTACTCCAATCTCTATTGGCGTGGTGAATTTTGTTGTTTGGACTTGTTTGACAATAAGGTCTACTTGCTTTTTTTTCGCGTCATAACTCCAGGATGCTGCAATTTCTGGATGTCCGGCAATCCTCAGCCATTGATCAAAAAATTGCTTTAAATCCTTTCCGGATGCTTTTTCCATTACGGCTCTGAAATCGGATGTGAGCGCATTGGAGTTTTGATAGGTCTGGTAGTACGTTCTTATTCCATTCCAGAATGCTTTATCTCCTACCTCTTTTCTAAGCATGTGGAGCACCCAGCTACCTTTTTGGTATGAATTGGTACTTAGCACCTTGTTAATATCTATTAAAGTGGTGTCGATTACCGGAGCCGGATTTTCTTTGTAATACGCTACTACTTTAGTTCGTTGAGTGGCCATTCTACTGGCCAATTCTTCTTTGCCATAGGTTGCTTCATAATACAAATTGGTAAAGTAAGTGGCGAACCCCTCGCTTAGCCATACGTGGTACCAGTCCATTTCAGATGCGGAATCACCAAACCACTGATGGGCAATTTCATGTGCAATGAGGCCTTCACGTTCGTTTTTGCCCGTCACAGAATTTTCGAAGTAGAAAATATTGCTGGCGTTCTCCATTCCACCAAACCGGGTGGTGGATTGTACGTTGGCAAGCTTTTGATAAGGATAAGGGCCAACATGTTCAATAAAGTAATTGAGTACGCTAGTGGCCATCTTAAAATCACCAAAACCTGCCTCCTTATTTTGAGGGTATACCCAAGTTTCTACAGGGATATTATTAACCACTCCTGCAGTCGAAACGGCAAATTTGGCCACACCAATCACCATCACTTTGGTAGGAAGGACTACAGTTTCCTTCCAATGAGTCAGTGTTCTATTGTTAGGCAGGTTGGTTTTTTCGACAAGAATGCCGTTGGCAATTGCCTGATAGTGTGAAGGCGCAGTTATGATAAATTCGCAACTCGCCTTGTCGTAAGGGTGGTCAATGGTAGGAAGCCAATGATGTGCACGGTTTGGCCAGTTGTCACCGAAGAAGGTGCGGTCGCCAAATTTATTAGTACTGATCACCAACCCATCTGAAGGAGTTCCTGAATAATTAATTGTTATTGTAAGTTCTTCCCCTTTTTGAGGTGGGCTATTCAATGTGATGGACAGCCTGTCGTTTTGTTGAGTGAATTTTAATGGATTTTTATTTTGAGTGACTGAGCTTACAATCATCCCTCCGCCATTTTGAGATTTTCCCACTAAATCTAGTTCGAAAGAAGACACTGAATTTTTAAATAAAATAGTAACTTCCGTTGTGCCTGCTATGGTGTTATCAGAGTCATTCAAATCAATTTGAAACAGGTAGTGTTGAATGTCGATGTTGGGATTTCTTGGATACGGATCTGTTGCAAAGAGCTGAGAAACAGAGATGAGACATAAAGCAAGTGCAGTAGTAAATTTCAACATGTAGGTAAATTTTCGGAAATATAAATACAGTGTTCCGGATACGTAAATTATTACCACTTTGTTTGGCGATCCCTTGTCTGGGGTTTGTATGGGGCTTCTTTGCTCATAAAAAAATTAACAGATTGGCAGTATTCACCCTCCCTCCGGAGATGATAGGATTCTATAAAAAAAATATCGAATTCCTTACGGAAGAGTCCGTGTCGCCAGATAGAAGAAGGTATGCAGTAAAAGACGAGGCGCCTCGTCATTACATCGATCTGGATGATTTTGGAGATAGCGCTATTTTTAAATTACCCAGAACATGGCAAAAAGCGGTTGCGCAATATGGAGAAGATTCTTTAATGGAAAGGGGAATTGTTCCGTGGCATATCACCAGAGTGTATTACCAATTGAAAACTGAGATGCTGCTTTACGATCCCCAAAAAATATTGCGTGCGTCAGCAGAGTTGGGCCACTATGTAGCTGATGCCAACGTGCCTTTACATACAACCAGTAACTACGATGGGCAGCTTACTGATCAGGTGGGGTTGCATGGTTTTTGGGAGTCGAGGCTCCCTGAATTGTTTTTTACAGACTATGATTTTTTTGTAGGGAGGGCAACTTATATAAACAATGTACCCGATTATGCCTGGAAGGCGGTAACAAATGCCCATATGGCGTTGGACTCTGTGCTTAGTTTTGAAAAACAATTGGGAGAGAAAATAAAAAATAGAAAATACAGCTTTGAGACGCGGGGAAAGCAAACAGTAAAAGTGGTTTCCTATCCGTATGCAAAGGCGTACCATTCTGAACTGAATGGAATGGTAGAAAGACAAATGCGAGCAAGCGTGAAAATGATAGGCGATCTATGGTATACCGCGTGGGTAGAGGCAGGCCAACCTGACTTAAAAAAACTGATTGACTACAAACCTTCTGCGGAAGAACTGGAGGTTCGAAAAAAAGAACTGGAGCAATGGAAGGGGCATAATTACCCAGCTAGAAAGCATGAAGAAGATGGAAATAATAATTAGCCTGCTGCTTTATTCCAATTTTGTATTAGTAAAACAGGTGCTAGTGTACCTTAATCTTGGGAAGGTGAGCTGAGATACTCTTCTAGAATGAAATGGTATTTTATTGGTATAAAAGTGGTTGATTTCTATTAGTTTATTCCCTATGTTTAACTGAACCGTTATCAATACACCATGTATTCAATTATTACTCATTACTGGATTTCGACTATTGTTGTCGTGACCATTATGGGTGGGTTATCACTTTGGATTGCGAGTGCTAGAATGAGCCGAAAGGAAACTCATCCTCTTCCAAAAAGTAAAGTAAAAACTAGATTTAGTACGAAAAGCCAAGGGCCACCCCTTTTAATTCGATTGCCTAAGTTGGGTTAAGCTTTATATTTATAGTTACCTTCTTTGAGATTGAGATAAGAGGTCTTCTTTATTTCAATTGAAGCTCGTTGCGTTAGCAAGCAATTTATCATAGTCAAGGTGCTATGGCTTAATGAGAGCTCATTCTGGGTTTGTCAGGTTATGTATAAGAATATAAACACTGGCGAAAGTTGTATTATTCTTAAAAAATGCAAAAATTTAGTAAACCTAACCCCATTTAAATATGAGCTTTTTGAGTAACCCGAACAGAATTCCTGAAAGTTACGGACTTAGAATTGCGGCTGGCCTCATCGGTTTTTTTCTAATTATGAAATTGGTAGGTCTAAGCCATGTTGTGGAGTTACGTCTTCTCAATCTCTTTATCCTGTCAGGTGGAGTTTTTATGGCGCTTAAAAGATTCAAACAAACGCATGACGATCGCTTAAACTATTTTAGAGGACTCATTACAGGAGTGGCTACCGCAGCGGTAGGCTCTTTGGTTTTTGCCCTTTTCCTTTTTCTTTATATGAAATTGGATACTGATATGATGCAGTTCATTATCGAGAATGAGCCTATGGGCAGGTACATGAATCCTTATATAGCGGCTTTTATTGTGGCATTGGAGGGAGTATTTTCAGGGCTTCTGGTCACTTTTATTCTTATCAATTACGTAAGTACAGACGAGGTTAATCAATCTTAAACACACCATTCCACCCTTACTATAGAATTGCCTCTTCAAGAGACTATTTCAAACTGTATATTTGTGCCCTTTAAATAAGAACGGGTGCACATTATTGAATTGACTTTCTTGGTTTTTGCTGGGATACAGGTAGTGTATCTGTCCATCTATCTCAAAGCATTTAGTAAAGTGAAAGCGGATAGAAACGAACTGTCCGTTCCTGTATCGGTGATCGTATGCGCACACGATGAAGAACAAAACCTTCGTGAGTTAATTCCGGTTTTGCTTCAACAGGACTATGAGGAATACGAAATCATTGTAGTGGAAGACAGAAGCAATGATGGGAGCTTTGATTATTTATATGAGGTAGCCAACCAGAACCATCGCGTTCGCATGATCCCTGTGAAGAGTAAACCAGAACATGTCAATGGCAAGAAATTTGCACTTACGCTAGGTATTAAAGCAGCCAAACACGATTGGTTACTCCTTACCGATGCAGACTGTAGCCCTCGTAGCAACCAATGGATTAGAGAAATGAGTAGTCAGTTTTCAGATGATACAGATATAGTCCTTGGTTATTCACCTTATATCAAGTCTCCTGGTTTTCTTAATTCTTTTATTAGATACGAAGGATTGACAACTGCTATCCAATATGCAGCGATGGCAATGCTGGGTAGGCCGTATATGGGTGTAGGAAGGAACCTGGCTTATAGAAAAAACATCTTTTTAAATAATAAGGGGTTCAAATCTCATTTGTCGGTAATTGGTGGCGATGATGATTTGTTCATCAATGAGGTATGCAAAGGAAGTAACACAAAACTGTGTGCAGGGCCTAATTCAATTGTGTATTCCAAGCCAAAGACTACCTGGAGCGAATATTATTTTCAAAAACTAAGACATTTATCGGTGGGTAAGCACTACAAAACTGTCGATAAACTTAGATTGGGTATATTTAATTTTACTTTGATTGGTTTTTGGCTGTTGATCACCCCAGCTCTGTTGTATTCTTCATTGATTTATATTCCCATAGCTGCGGTTTTATTGCGCATGGCTTTACTTGTAGTATTGGCTTACACCGCCTCGCGCAAACTGGGTGATGCATTTGAAGCTTGGAAAGTGCCCTTTTTAGATTTTATTTTTAGCATTTATTATCTTGTCATCGGCCTTGTGGCGTTACTCACTAATAAAGTTAGATGGAAGAAGAGCTGAATAGCAGATTTTCGAAGAAAGCGCTGGAAGATTTTAAGCTAATAGACATGGCCGTAGATGGTGATGAGCAGGCGTATGCCAAGCTCTTAGCCCGTTACAAGCGACCAGTCTACCACATGATTTTGAAAATGGTTCGAAATGTGGATGATTCAGAAGATCTTACTATCGAATCGTTTGCAAAAGCATTCAAAAGTCTCCATCGTTTTAAAAAGGATTTCACTTTTAGTACCTGGTTGTTCAGAATTGCCACCAACAATACCATCGATTTTATCAGAAAGAAAAGACTTAAGACGTTGAGTATTAGCAATACTTATACAGATGACGATGGTCAGTCCGTTTCAATTGAAGTAGAGGACGGTAGCCTCAATCCACAAGAGGAGGCCATCAAAGCACAAAAGATAGAGTTGATTCAGCTCTTTGTAACTATGCTGCCAGCCAAGTATCAAAAGTTAGTAAGGCTTAGGTATTACAATGAACTTTCCTACGAGGAGATTGCGCAGGAACTGGAGGCACCATTGGGTACAGTGAAAGCTCAATTACATCGCGCACGCGAGCTGATGTACGACCTAATAAAAAATAAAAAGGAACATATTTAGTTCTTTGATCACTTTATTTTGCCTCAATGAAAGTCTTGCTTCTCATTTTTTGTGTAAGCGCCTTTGCGCCAGCAATGGCACAGATCAATCCACCGCTTGTTAGTCCGCGTAGTATGATACTGCAGCACATTGGGTTGTCAGAAGTAACAGTAGATTATTCACGACCAGGCAAGCGTGGCCGGCAAGTGATGGGCAACCTTGTTCCCTATGGAAGAATCTGGAGAGTGGGCGCCAATGAATCTACCAAGGTTACTTTTTCTGATGATGTAAAAATAGCTGGAAATGATGTGCCAAAGGGGACTTACGCTCTCTATGCTTTTCCTTATGAAAAGGAATGGACGATAATTATTCACAAAAACACGGAACATTGGGGTGATGGAAGAAATGAGTATGATGAAAAGGAAGATCTGGTCCGGTTTAAAGTGAAGCGCGAGAAGATTCCTTACCTCCAAGAATCCTTTCTGATCACCTTTGATGAATTAACCCATAAAAGTGCTCGTATGAAATGGCTGTGGGAAAACACATCGATCAGTTTTATGATAGAAGTGGATACGGATAAGAAAATGATGGAGCAAATTGAAGAGGCAATTAAATCCAACCCCACGGCAGATACTTATTACCAGTCTGCGAGGTATCTTCAAGAGGAAGGTAAAATGCAAAAACAAGCTTTGCTGTGGTTAGCGAAAGCGCATGAACTGGCTGGTGATAAATATTATATTCACCGTGTGTGGTCATTGGTGCTGGCTCAGGTGGAGGAGTATGCCGAGGCAATTGCCCATGCAGAGAAGTCCAAAGAATTAGCTGCGCTTGAAAGTAAGGATGAATTTGTAAGAATGAATGAAGCAAGTATTAAAGCATGGAAAGGTTCTTTGAAGAAACCTTAACTCTTCTCTTTTTCGAATCCATCACCTACTATTTTGTCTATTGATTTTCGTGCCTCTTCGAATTGTGAGTGGTAATTATTGTTGAGTATTATCAAAGTTTTTCCAGCATCCAGGTAGCGGACTATTATAGTTTTGTATCCTGGATTGTCGCCATTGTGCCAAACTACTTTTCCTGCACCTGATGTTGGGATAAGATCCCACCCAAAACCATAATTTGATTTATTGCCATCATTAAGTGTGGTTGGAGTATATGCTTCTTTAAGCGTCTCCTGTGTTACTATTTGATCCGTGTAAAGTGCTTGATCCCATTTCAATAGGTCGGTGGCCGTTGAACTTACACGCCCCGGGCCTTTACGTCCACCCAGCCAAATGGTATAATTGGAAGATGGGAAAGAGTCAGCTCTAATGAAATTCTCTTTGTCATCAACATAGATGTGTCCGTAAGCAAGATTTGAGAGCTGATTCTTTTGGTCGTTGGTGCGAATGGCCGTGGAGGTCATGTCCAAAGGTTCGAATATTCTTTCCTTACAAAATTCGACAAAGTCCTTTCCTGAAACGGCTTCTGTTATGCTGGCAAGAAATACGTAGCCTGTGTTACTGTACTCATATTTTTCTCCCGGTTCAAAATGTTTTGGTGGATTATACCTTTTTAAGTATTCAAAAATGTCCGGGTTGGTGGCTATTTTATTTTTATCCCAATGCTGATCCATCACTTCATAGTAGTCTGGCAATCCTGATGTATGGGTAAGTAAGTGCCGAATGGTAATGCCTTGATAGTTTATGCCGGGTAAGTACTTTTCTATGGGATCATCGTAGTTTAATTTGCCATCCTGCTTTAGCATAATGATGGTCATAGCCGTAAATTGTTTGGAAACAGAGGCCAATTCAAAAATGTCATTAAGTGCTATGGGCACGTTAGTTTCGTAAGACCTCACACCAAAGGCTTTATGATAGATGAGCTCTCCCTTATCAGCAAAAAGTACAACACCGCTAAAATCAGGTAGGGAGGTGAAAACGTAATCAATTTGCGATTCCAGTGTGTTTCCTTCTGATTTTTGTTCTTCCTTCTTCTGACAGCCTATAACTAGTGCCAGCAAGATTAGAATTGGTAATTTTGTCATGGGTTCATGTTATTTTTGGCAATAGGAATAACGTTTAAATCAGATCGAATTGCAAGGCACAACATTATTATTAAAGTACTTTCCGGAATTATCACCAATACAGATAGATCAGTTTAAAAAACTGGGTTTAGTCTATAAGGAATGGAATGATAAAATCAATGTGGTATCGCGCAAGGATATGGATAATCTATATACCAATCATATTTTGCATTCTCTCGGAATTGCCAAGGTGATATCTTTTGAGCCTTCTGCCAATGTGTTGGACGTAGGAACTGGAGGAGGATTTCCTGGTATTCCACTGGCCATATTATTTCCAGAAACCAATTTTCATTTAGTGGATTCAATTGGTAAGAAAATTACGGTAGTGAATGAGGTGGTAAAATCTCTTGGCCTCCAAAATGTGATTGGCGAAAAGATAAGAGCCGAAGAGATTAAGAATAAAAAATACGATTTTATAGTAAGCCGTGCGGTGACACGCATGAAAGAGTTTTACGGCTGGATTAACAACAAGGTGAGTAAAGAATCTGTCCATGATATGGATAATGGCATTCTGTATTTGAAAGGTGGTGATCTGGATGAAGAGATGAATGAGTTAAAAAGACCTTATCAATTGTTCGGCCTTACGGATTTCTTTGAAGAAGATTTTTTTGAAACAAAACAGGTGGTGTACGTACCAGTACATCAATAAAAACTGGGCACGAGGAGCTAATTACAATTTGTACCCAAAAAACTTTCCGTTAAACTGTCCCAGCAATGCAATGTTGTCGCCAACCAGGCTTACTGATTGGCCAACCGTAAGCTTAAACATAAATGTAGCTGAGAAGCGAGGTTGGGTTCCACCAAAGGGTAGTACGATGGTAATGGGATGCTTAACAGAATTATAAAGCAGACTGAGAGAACCTCCTGCACTTAATGTGTTGTAATAACCTTCCACATTGAAGACGTAGGTTCCTGATTCCGTTGCCGTAAAACTTGTTGCCCCAATGATATTGAAATCATCGAAGTCTTCTGTGACAAATGGCATAATTTGATTATTGGCTAAAGTCCCTGATAGATTTTGATAATCAAAAGTAGCTTTGAAAGCATATGTTGTTGATATCATGGATGAGAGCATTGCATCCTGGGTGTCAACATAATTCCTTGTTGTAGCATCTTGAGGGCTAGTAGGGTTGGAAAGATTAGTTATCCTGTTGCCTCCAGCGTCACTTCCTCTTGTAAGTACCTGGTTGAGGTTCTGCAATTCATTAGTGGCATCTGCATCAGCGTCATTAATTGAAAACGACCCACCTCCAGCTCCATTAGCCTGAGTTAAAGTTACATTGCTACCGGTCTTCGTGATAGTTTGCGCTTCGTTAGTGTTGCTGTCGTCATTTAGAATGAAGGATCCACCTCCCGTTCCGGTTACATTGGTGAGTGAAACAGTGGCGCCAGTTTTGCTCAAGGTTTGGGCTTCATTGGTGGGGTTTGCATCAGCGTCATCAATACTCACTGATCCACCTCCTACACCTGCAACCTGAGTAAGGGTTAGGTTACTCCCAGTTCTGGTTAATGTCTGTGCTTCGTTGGTGTTATTGGCATCGGCATCCTGAACATCTAAATTTATTGTGTTGCCGCTGCTCATCGTCAAACTTCTGGTATTTGGATCTACGGATTGTGTAGATATTGTTTGCAATTCATTGGTGGGGCTATCGTCATCTAAAACAACTGAACCGCCACCAGTACTGAGAAGAAGAGTACTTCCAGTTTTGCTCAATGTTTGAATCTCATTGGTTGCGTTCTTATCACCATCGGAGATATCCAGATTATCAACATAGAGCTTTGTAGCAGCATCGGTTGCATTTTCGGGTGTACCCAAATTGGTAATTGTTGCATTGGCAGCACTGTTCCCCTGGGAAAGTACGTTTTCTAGATTTTGGGAAGCGCCCACAAGACTGCTGAGGTCGGCTTCTTTAATTCCTCCCGCATCGGTAATGCGCAGTTTTTTGTCAGCGCTAAATGTAACATCAGTTATAAGTTCATTACTGGAATCATCATCGCCATCTCCTAGATTGGTAATCATATTATTGGTAAGAGAAATACCACTGCCCGCCTGATAAAGATTTCCTGCCCTTTCTGCATAAAGTGCATAGGGTACACTCATGAGTTGTTGACTTCCCATTAGTTTAAAATTGCGACCTCCATTTTCATCTAGCTCTATCTGAAGCCATTTCTTTCCTGACGTCCAGCTAATGAAATTAAACGATGAACTGCTTGATTCTCCCTGGCCGATAACGAGCGTAAAGAGCCCAAAAGAGTTGGTTCTCACTTCGTGAATTTCGGTGTATTCTATTTCTCCGTTAGCCGACCCGTTTAAAACACCGATCCGTATTGAAATTTCTTTAGAGGCAAGAGGTTGGCCATCCATACTTCTGGCAACTCCTTGATAATTTATTCCTTGAGGTGATTGGGCAACTACTTGATGACTTAGATTAAAGAGTAAGACCAGACAGAGTAAAAAGTTTGTTCTCATACTTAATTAGGAATTTTAATAGCACTAAAACTTCCAGACACACCTCCTTTTAGGAAGACCTTAAACACATATAACCCCTGACTTAATTCACCCAACTCAATCCGGTTATCTTCTTTGGGAGAAATTGTATCCATAACCCTTCCCCATAAATCAATAATTTGTACCGATGAGATTTGATCATCGCAACCTGCCGCTTCAATGATCAGATGATCCTTAGCCGGGTTGGGGTAGTAAGTAAACTGTGTTCCAACACAGGGTGTGTTGAGAATAGGTTGTAAGTATCCCTGGGTAATTACAGAGGACGTAGATATAAGTGTATTGATCACCGGCTCTCCGATAGAGATGGTGATAGAGGAATTTTCCATAGATAGCTCAAACCCTACAGCGTTAGGCACACTGGGTGAGTCAAACTGGGCATAACTGAACCATGGACAGATCGCAGCCAATAGAGCGAGTAAATATGGTTTCATAACTTGTTATAGCTAAGCAACTTACAACAAATAGTTAAATTTCCACATAAAGTGTAAGATTTGCTGCTGCTGAGGAGAAAATACCCTATAAGTTAACCTGAAGGTACTATTAGGTACCTTGACCGAGGTACAGACCGGCAAGGGTGGCTCCGATACAGAGCGTAAGG
>JBATLM010000248.1:0-36801 GCA_049289315.1 Cyclobacteriaceae bacterium | reverse complement strand
GGGTTATACTTACCTCCGTACCCGGTGCATGTTCCTACTAACCTTGAGTAGGCGTCCGCGTTTTTTACATGTGACATAACATTTATTGTTAAATTGTTATACATACTACTAATACGAAAATCCTTATTAAAAAGGTTTCATAATTTAGAAAAAACTTAAAATATTTTTCAATTATTTTTCGGAGGCTGAATTTGCGAAACTAGGGCACGCGTTGCAAACGCGCGCCAGCAAAATAAACCGCCACCGACCTACCGGTTAAAGACTACCGGTCTACCTATTCAATCGGTGCTAACCTCAAACCTGCAGGTCACTTTCGCAAGCCTGCCGGTGCTCACTTCAAACTGAACGGTGCTTACTTCAAACCCGCGGGTCCTAACTTTAAATCCGTGGGAGGTAACTTTAAATTGAATAGTGCTCACCTCAAACCTGTGGGTCACTTTGTCAAAATGGTTGGTGCTTACTTTAAACCTACCGATGCCTTCTGCAATCAGTTTGGTGCTTCTTGCAAACCTGATGATGTGTTCTTTTTATCCTTTGGAGGCACGGAAGTAACTTCCGCGCCAGCACACCCCTAGCTTCATTTTTCGCCAGCAGGTGGACATGCGCAATGACGGTTATGTCCGATTACTGACCTACTGATTACCGAAAACCGTCCCGATAGCTATCGGAAACCGACTCACCGTCTACAAATCTCCTTATACGGGCACCAGATGCATGTCTTCAGGTTTGTGGTCTGGTCAAAAGGACTTTCGGGATTGTATAAATCCGAGAGGGTATCGTGTAGCAAGGATTCGAACTCATCAAAATATTGGCGAGCATCGTCTATCGTTCGTTTGTCTTTGCCCCTGCCCAGCGAGTGGCCAAAAGTATAGGTGCTTTCGAACAGGTTTTTGCGGTTCATCAACCCCGGAGTAAGCCGCGCCTCCACTTTGCGCTCTTTATAATAGAGGTAGGCATACAGCATGGTCTGAAAAGCGGCCTTGTTGCGTTTACCTTCCCGGTCGAACAGGCTGGCAATACTCTCCACACCCAGTTCATCCTTGCCGGTTTTGTAGTCGATGATGCGAACCGTCCCACTCTTGCTGTCCACCCTATCAATTTTTCCTCCCAGTACAATCTCCTGCGTTCCAATTTGGACGGGAATGGTAAACTTTTCCTCCAAGGCTTCGATGGTAAAAGGCGTGTAACTTCTGTCTCGCTCTATGATTTTGGCCATAAATTCTTTCACTATGGTGCGCACCACAATGCGCTGTCCTTCATAGGTCACCTTTTTGTTGGGATCCAACTTATACAGTTCGATAAAGGCTTTGTCAATGAGGCGGTCTACTCGCTTGGCCCAGTCTTTATACGCAACCTTCTCTATCATACCACTGTTCTCTTTGGCCAGCTCATCATAAAACCAGTACACCACATCGTGCAGCAGGTTACCAAACAGGCGGGCATCAAGGTCTTCCTCCACTTCATCGGCTTCGCGAAGGCGGGCAAGGTGTTTTAGGTAAAATCTCAGCTTACATTCTATAAAGTCGTTGAGGGCAGAGGGAGACAGTTCACGCTTCTGCTCGGGATCGCTGCCATCTTTTATATACTTGCGCAGCAACTCCAACGACTCTGCACTTTTCCCTACTGTCACCGGTTCGATGGCATTGATCTGCACGGCATTGTGCAGCACATGATGGGAGATCTTCATCCCCGATTCATACACCAGCTGTTGTACAAAGCGGCTCATCTCGCCATTGCCTATAATGTCGGGCTCTGTATTATAATAGAGGTTGATTTTTTTGGCTCGTTGTTGCAGTCGGTAAAAGAGATACGCATACATGGCATCCTGATGATCGTGGGTTGGCAAATCGTAGGCCCTGCGGATGCTGTGCGGAATGTAGGAGCCTTGCCTTGCGGCAGAAGGCAGCATACCCTCGTTGAGCGACAACACAAATACATTTTCGAAATCCAGGTTACGCGTCTCCAATACTCCCATCACTTGCAAGCCCTTTAATGGCTCCCCGGTAAACGGAATCTTCTGTGACATCACCACCTGACGGAATAGTTTTTGGAATCCTCTCCAGTCGGGGTGCTTGCCCGAATCGTGGAGCACTTCATGCAACCGCGACAAGTGCCGGTGAAAATGAAAAGCATACTCCCGATCAAAGCTTTGGTTATCAGTAAACGAGGCACCTAGTGTTTTTACAATCCCTAACAAATACTCTGAAGCCTTTTCCTGTTCCACCACCTGAAATAAATCCTGAAGGATAGTATTCTCCCGAATCAGCTCTTCCTGTGAAATGTAAACCCGGTTGGCTGATATAATGCTGTAGCGAATCTTCTGTGCCTCTTCTTTTTCCAATGCGAGGATGTAGGCATGCGCAAGGATGGCCGTTACCTGTCGGTGACTAAAATAATTTCCCTTTCGTTGCAGTTGCAGGTCGATGAGCAGATCGAGCAAGTTGTACAAGGGTGTGTTGCGCAAGGGGTAACCCATCGTTACGTTCACATCTGACAACTCCGGAGGCAAGGAATGCAGTATCGGCAACAACATGCTCTCGTCAGGTAGGACGATCACTGTCTTTTCTATTTCGCTCGGGGGTGGCAAGTTTTCACTCAACGCCTGCCCTACCAGCTTGGCCTGCCCGATACGCTGGGGCACACCCGTCAGTTTTATTTCTTTCTCCGCTCCTTTGAAATTCTCTGGTGGTGTTTCAAATGTTCTGGAAAGTATTGGGTGGTTCCTGTACTGCCTGAAGAACTGTCCCGCCTCCTGCCACTTGTCTTCCATGTAGTAGGCATCAATGTCCCAGTAGCAGTTGGCTCCCTCTCCTACAAAATAGCTGATGATATTTTCTTCAGCCTTCGTCAGCGCGTTGAATCCAGCAAAGATGTACTGTTCTCCTTTTTCGTTTTTACCCAGCACGCCTTTGCTCACCACTTTCTCCGCCACCTCCTTGTGGATCATGCCCTCGTAGCCGAGCTTCTCTTTCTTCAACGACTTCACAAATTCAGCATACACTTTCGGAAGTTTCCGCCACACTTTCAAAAACTCTTCCTTGCTGCCCGCAGGTTTCTCTTCAAAGCTTACCCAAAATCCTTTCAGGAACTCTTGTTGCTCTTCGGTAAGGAAATCAAATGACTCATCCAGTTCTTTTAATTTGCTTAGGTCCCTGAACATCAGCTGCGCATTCACCATGTACTTGTCCACCTCATCAAAGTCGCGCAACAACATATCTCCCCAGAAGTAAAAGCGATCAAACGGTTCTTCGCTCTTCATCACTTCGTTGTACACCTTATACAACCTATAGATCAATGACAAGCGATCCGGCTCCCTCAAGTCCGACAAGGAAGAAAAGAAAGATTCTATACTAACCAACTTAGGCGACCAAGCCGGCTTGGTGAGGCTCTCCGACAAATACTTTTGAAAAAACAATGCCGCTCTTCTGTTGGGGAAGACGATGGTAAGGTTGCTCAGGTTGGGGTGAGCGACTATTTTCTCTGCAATATCTTTTAAAAATGGTTGCACCAATTTTAGTCTTGAGTTATAAGTCTTGAGTTGTGAGTTGGCACAGCGTCAAATTTAAAATCAAGCTCTGAATTATTATTTGCCATATTTTTCATTAGTCTTTTTACTATGGATGTGAGTATTTTAATGAGTTCGTCAATATCAATTAAATACAGCGTGTAGTCCTTCTTTATATATTGAGATTTATCCAATAGCATTAACCAGTATCTTGTCTCTCTGGCTTCTTTCGAAGCAATTGACATCTTATACGAGAAATCCTTCCTAGAAACACCAGCCAACGCTTCTTGAATATTAGCTCCGATACTGGTGGCGCTTCTCAATATCTGTTTTGACATCACATATTCATTCTCTTTGATTAGTTCCTTATAAAGGCTAATCACCTTGAGTGCAAATGCAAAACTTTTCTCAGCAACTATACTCTCCTTCATAACTACATCACTAAAAACTTTAAACTCACTACTCATAATTCAAAACTCATGACTCAAAACTTAGAACTTAACCCCTAGAACTCGAGACTCAAAGTCGAGCCAGCAAGCACCTCCACCACTTCCAACTCCTCCAAATACAACAAATAGCCCTGCACATTGGGATAACCCATTTGCGTAAGTAACCCTGCATAGCCTTCTACCTGCTTGCGATCCTGGTCTTTCTTTGCTCCAGTTTTATAGTCTATGATTACTGTGTTCTTTTTTCCAAACATCACCCTATCGATGCGGCTTTGGCGGCCACCTGGGATAAGTACTGGTACTTCGTTTCGTACCTCCCACTCCTTGCCGAACCAGCCGCTTACTACTTCATGATCAAGCATTTTTTTCAAAGCCTCTGACAAAACCACCCGCTCCTCTTCCGTAAATTCATTTTTAATGTGCAGTTCATTCAATACGCTCTCCGCTTCCGACTTATATTTAATATGCGCCAACAATCGGTGTAACAAAATACCGTAGTTGATACTGGCCCTCTTTTCACTGATGCCTTCTTCGAAAAATTCCGCCCCTTCTCTTTTGATCACCAGCTTCTGTCGCCAGTCGTAAGAGGCATAGTGCTTCAATGACTCTGGTAGGTAATCATTTTTAGGTTGAGCCGTGTTCAACAATTCTAATGTGCCTATTCGCAGTTGGCCCTCCTTAAAGTGTGGCGACAACTTTTCATTTGCTTCAATGCATTCATACACCAGATCACCTGCTGTTGATGGCTTCCAATCACTTCTTTTCTTATTCGGTTTGGAAGCAAAGGCGATCAATCCCTCTTCCGCACGGGTAAAGGACACGTACAATAAGTTAAGATTATCGATAACGGCTTTGCTATATTCTGTCTTATAAGCTTCTTCAAAATAAGTACCCTCCAGACTGCTACTGTAGCGCACCGCCAAATATCCCATCTTATCAAACGGTGGTTGGTCGGACTGTACCCATAGTAATGGAGATATCTCATGGTTCAATCTCCAATTCAAAAATGGAATGATCACATATTTGAATTGTAATCCTTTCGATTTATGAATGGTGAACACGTTGATAGCATCTACATTACCTGCTACCTGTATAGATTTTTTACCCTTTACATTCTCCCACCACTCTAGAAAAGTGGCCAAATCATTTTTTTCCATGGATGAAAACTCCAGCACGAGATCCTGAAAGGCTTGCAGGTACGCCAACTCACTTTCTTCCTTACCCAATTCAAACATGCGAATGAGTTCTTCCGTCAATTCAAATACAGAAAGTTTATTCAGCCACCCGGTTTGCTTTAAGAATTCTTCTGGCAACAATTCATCCATATGAAATTTACCTGCTTCCAGAAATACTTTGTCCAGTGCTTTATCTTTAGTTACTTCAAAAGCCAGTTGCCCACGCACAATGGCATCGTTGGGATTGTGCAAATAGCGCAAGGCGCTGAGCAACAAGTTTACAGATGTGGCAGTATCCAGTCGCAAAGATTCATTGGAAACTACATCGTATCGATAGCCTGGCTTTGCTTGTGTGTTTTTGTATTGCAATAATTCTGTAGCAATACGCTGTCCTTCTTCGTTCTTGCGCACCAGTATGGCAATGTCTTTGAGCTTTATATTTCTATCTTGTAATTCTTCCACTAGCTCCGGAAGTCTCTTCATCACTTCCTCAGTCCAATCTTCGTCATCATCTGGCTTCTCTATAAAATTGATTTCCACAAAACCCTTACCCGGATACTTTACCGTTTCTTGCTTTACATCTTCAAAAGCTTCTGACGCCATGGTCTGCCCTGTGATATCACTGACAATGCCCGATGCCTTCTCGAAGATGGAGTTGTTAAAATCCACCACCACTTCCGCACTTCGGTAATTGGTATTGAGTCCTTGTATATCGGTAGCTATTTCTCCAATGGCTTGCTCTACTTCGGTTTGCAGTAATTGCTGATCGCCACCACGCCAACGGTAAATGGATTGCTTCACATCGCCCACCACCATACTCGATTGGTTTTGGTCGATGGCATCCTTCAACAAAGGAAAAAAATTCTTCCACTGAAATCCAGATGTATCCTGAAACTCGTCAATAAGATAATTTCTAAAGTACGAGCCTACCTTCTCATAGATAAAAGGTGTATCACTGTCGTTGATAACTCCATTCAAAAACTTGGGCGCATCCGCCAACAGCATAATGTTATTTTCCTGCTTATAGACTTTCAGCTTGCGTGTAATGTCTGCTATCAACCCGAAGGCATAGAAATTTTTTAATACTTGTATAATGGAGTTGTACTTAGGACCATGCTCTTTGTCATAGTCCACCATGGTTCTGAGAATGGGCAGCAGTTGGCTGTCAGCCAAATCCGTAAGTGCATTATAATTTTTCCCTTTCTTTGCCCCCCAATTGGAGCCTGCCACCAGAGCTGATTGTATTCTCGCCCCTTTTGATGGGTAGTATCGCCCCTTTGAAAACTCTAAAAAATATTTTAGGGCAGTACCCTGGTCTTTATAACTAAAGTCATCGGCTGTGACCCCATTGTTATCAATGATACTCAATGCGTCCACCGCATACTTCTTCATGTCACTTACAAACAACTCTAACTCCTCTTGCAGCACCTTCATGGTTTCCACGTAAGGGTTGGCATCACCTGATGGCTTCTCGAGGTGATCTTCAATGGCCTGAAACTCTTCGCTGAAAATTTCTCTGGCAAATCCATTGAGGGCAGCTACAATATTCCAGTTCTCCCCCTCCAACAAACGAACCCTTGAAAACTCCACTACCCAGTCGGTGAGCTGTTGATTGGTTCCCAACTCATCCATCAACTCGTTCACCACTTCCTTCATCACCAAATCGTTCTCTACCTCTAGTCTGAAATTGCCCAGCAGTCCCGCTTCTCGTGTAAAGGAGCGGATTACTTTTTGAAAAAAGGCATCGATGGTACTGATGGCAAACTGAGAATACTGATGAAGGACGGCTGATTGCACCACCTTGCTCCTTTTTCGCAATTCCTCTGAAGTAAAACCGAGTTCCTTTTCAATCTCTATGGCCAGGTTATTTTCCAATCCATTGGCAAAGTCATTGAGGTAATGAAGGATACGTTGCTTCATCTCTTGCGTGGCCTTGTTGGTGAACGTTACCGCCAGTATGTGCTTAAAGTAATCCGTTCTGGATTTCAGTGCCAGCTTGAGGTAGGCCTTCGCCAGGGTTCTGGTTTTACCCGATCCTGCTGAGGAGCGATAGATATGAAATGGTTTTTCCAGATGATTTGATTTTCAAATTCAGAATTCCTGAAAGATAAGAAGCAGAAAACAGATAGGCGACAAAATCGACTTTGAAATTATATCGATTGCAGTATGTCGTACGAAATGTATAAATTGAGATTATTCGATTATGATGAAGCTTACGACTATCTGGAATCACTTCTTCTACTCGTTTCCCATGCAGTTGTTGTTCAACAACTTCAAAAGGAATCATGTGCTGCTCCTTTGCTGGATTCTCTTAATCACCATGATAACGGGCAATTTTGGTAAGTACCTGGGCATTCCTTATCTCTTCCTTGACCCTGAGTACCTCAACGAGGTCAATTTTACGAGCTTCTTTATCATAGGTGCAGTACTTTCTGGCTTTACCGTTGCCTTCCAGATCACTTGCTACATCAGTGATGGTCATCGCTTTTCGTTTGTTGGTGCGCTTCGCAAACCTTTTACCAAATTTGCTCTTAACAATAGCATTCTGCCCATTGCTTTTCTGGTGATGTACGTACAGCAGATCATCAGCTTCCAGATCAGTAACCAATATTGTACTCCACAGGATTTAATGATGGACTTGCTAGGCTTGCTCACTGGCTTTGCTGCATTCACCACTTTATATTTTCTTTATTTCTGGTTTACCAATAAAGACATTTTTAGATACATGGTATGTCGCCTGGATGAAAAGCTCAAACAAAATGTGAGAGTAACCAGGGCCAGCGCCATGAAGAAACTGGACATTGCTCGAAAAAAGCAGGTGAGGGTTGACAACTATTTTGATTATACTTTCCGCTTCAAAAAAGTAGACGATCACAAAGACTTTTACGACCGACAAACCATTACGCAGGTATTTGATCAAAACCATTTCAATCTTGTCGTTATTCAGGCGCTGATTTTAGCAGTGGTACTTGTACTGGGTATTTTCAAAGACAACCCTGCCTTTCAGTTACCCGCTGCTGCAAGCTTTATTATTCTGCTTACTATTCTTGTGATGCTGGCAGGTGCCTTTTCTTATTGGTTCGGCACGTGGTCGGGAACAGCAAGCCTGATTGTGTTTCTATTATTTAATTACCTGGCGGGTCAGGATTTTTTCTCCAAACCGGAAAAGGCATTTGGCTTGAATTATTCTGTAGCCCCTGCAGAGTACTCAGTTGAAAACCTTCAACGGCTAGCTTCCCCCGATTCTATCATTAAGGATAAGGCCATTACGAAAAACATTCTCAATAACTGGCGCAAGAAATTTCCGGAAGACCAAAAACCGAAAATGATTTTTGTTACCGTCAGTGGTGGTGGCAAACGTGCTGCACTGTGGGCCATGACTGCTCTTCAGACAGTAGACAGTATTACCCATGGGGCCGCCATGAAAAACACTGCATTGATCACTGGAGCTTCCGGTGGTTTAATTGGTGCCAGTTTTTATAGGGAGCTTAAGCTCAGACAAATACAGGGAGAACCTGTAGATCCTAACTCTGTTGATCATCGTGTGAGTGTTTCTACCGACAACCTCAATCCTCTCATCTTTAGTTTTCTAGCCAATGGTATTTTTCTTGGCCTCACCAAGTTTGAATACGCGGGACAAAACTATGTGAAGGACCGTGCTTTTACTTTCGAAAAGGAATTGGATGAGATCACTGACCACATGATGGATAAAACCATCAGTGCCTACAGAGAACCCGAGATCCAATCCATCATCCCCATGATGATCTTAACGCCCATCATTACCAATGACGGAAGAAAGCTGTACATCTCTCCCCAACCTGTAAGTTACCTTGACTCAGAAGTGCTGAGTGTACCTGACTACACGGATAACAAAATTGGTGGTGTTGATTTCGGTAGACTGTTTAAAAATCATATGAGCGATAGTTTGAGGTTCCTCTCTGCCCTGCGCATGAGTGCTACCTTCCCATATATTACACCCAATACTACATTGCCAGCCGATCCATCCATTGAAATCATGGATGCAGGGGTATCGGATAATTTCGGATTGTCTACAACTGCTCGGTTCATGTACGCCTTTAGAGATTGGATCAATGAAAATACATCAGGTGTAATTCTCCTCTCTATCAGAGACTCACCAAAGCTCGGTGAAATTCCACGCCAGCAAGGACAGACGCTAATTGATAATATCACACAGCCTATCAGTAGTGTGTATAACAATCTTGAAAACTTTCAGGATATCAACAACGATGCATTAATTGGACAAGCTACTTCCTGGTTGACCCAACCATTGGAACGTATCGAACTCCAGTACCAGTCTGATGATTCTTATGTTCCTATTCTTCAGAAAATGGATAGTATCAGACAAAACAACGCACGCGCCTCCCTCAGTTGGCGCCTTACCATGCGCGAGAAGCAAAGCGTGATGAATAATATTCATTCTGCTAGAAACAGAGTCGAGTTGGAGAAGTTGAAGGTTTTACTTGAAAAGCCAGTTGACAATAAACAGTAAGCAATTGACACTAATTTGTCAATTGTATCTTGTCAACTGTCAACTTTTTTAATGACTCCCCGGCCCTTTCAGCACTGCACCGCTCCTCACTCCAGTATGCTTTCCTTCGTCAATCACGATTTCACCATTGACAATCACATAATTAAATCCTTTAGAGTAAGCATGCGGCTTTTCGAATGTCGCCATGTCCATTACTTCAGTCTCTGAAAACACCACAATGTCCGCGGCATAGCCTTCTCTCAGTAACCCACGATCTTTAAACTTAAATTTTTGTGCAGGTAGTGATGTCATTCTTCTCACCGCTTCTTCAAGCCCAATCACTTTTCGCTCGCCCACATACCGACCGAGTACTCTTGCATTAGTGCCGTAAGCCCTAGGATGAGGCATGTTTTTTCCAAACTCAACAATACCTGCATCTGAGGCAGTCATCGTGAATGGATATTTCATAATACGCTCTACATCCTCTTCATTCATACTAAAGTACACCATCTGTACTCGCCCACTCTTTATCAGTTCCATTATAGTCTCGGCTTCCTCTTCTGCTTTGGCTTTTCCTCCTCTTATTTTATTTACCTCGGCTATGCTTTTACCATTGTAGGAATCAGCAGGTCCATAACGTGCTATTACCGCATAGCTATAGTCCTTCAATTGTTTTCGCTTCAAGCTCTCCAACATTTCCTTTTTTATCTGGGAGCGTGTGGTAGGATCATCCAACCTTATATATAATGAGTCTCTGCCACCACTGAAGGCCCATTCGGGCAATGTGGTATCCAATGTTGTGCTGCTGGCAATGTAAGGGTACTGATCCATGGTTACATCAATCCCTTCTTGTCGTGCCTTGGCTACTTGCTCAACCGTGCTCACCGACCTTCCCCAATTGGTTTTATAAGTCACTTTGAAATGAGAAATCTGAACCGGCATCTTTGCTTGCCGGCCAATGTTCACTGCCTCCTCGATGGCATCGGTTACACGATCTCCTTCGTTGCGAATGTGAGAAGCGTACACACCGTTATATTTAGAAGCTGCTTTACCTAACCCTACTACCTCTGGAGTTTTTGAATAGGTACCCGGTACATAAATTAATCCAGTTGATAACCCCACGGCTCCATCCCGCATCGCTTGTTCCACCAGCGCTTCCATTTCTTTCTGCTCTGTACTGTTGGGATCACGTTGCGCATCACCCATTACTTCTCTTCTTACTGTATTGTGCCCAATTAGTGAAGCCACATTCAGTGACATGCCGATACTATCCAATCGATGGAGGTAAGATTTAATATCCACGTTGGAGCCACCGCAATTTCCTGTGACCACGGAAGTAACGCCATCATAAATAAAGTTATCAGCAGTGGGCACATCCCACTCATCGCCTTCAATGTGTGCATGCACATCAATAAACCCTGGCGCTACAATTAGTCCCTTTGCATCAATTATCTTCGTGGCTTTTGCTCCAGCTAACTGCCCAATGGCATAAATCTTTCCATTCCAAATTCCCACATCACCATAATACCAGGAGTTCCCTGCTCCATCCACTATTTTTCCGTTTTCTATGAGAATGTCGAAGTTCTGTGCCGATGAAACAAATACTATGAAGGTAAACAGAAGGATAAGGGTGCTTTTCATGGGTAAGTATTTTAGTAAACGAATATTCAAAATTATTTTATTGCACCCAAACCGAATGTACAAACAGTATTTCTGGTTATACTTGAACTATCAGGTTTATGGTCTATTCAAAACACATTCTCTCCTTCTTTAAAGAGCTCCATATCGCTACTAAGCTGCCCAAGGGTGTAGAAATGATGAATCCCTATCAAGATGAAATTGCCTTCTCCTTATGTCAAAAGTTTTATCATAAATATTACAACAACAGCCGGCCTAGAAGAATAATACTCGGAATTAATCCGGGAAGATTTGGCGCTGGATTAACAGGCATTCCTTTTACGGATCCTGTAAAACTGGAAGAAGAATGCGGCATTAAGAATGACTTGGCAAAGAAGAGAGAACTGTCTGCCGACTTCATTTATCTAATGATCAATGCTTTTGGCGGAAAGGAAATCTTTTACAATCAATTCTATTTTGGCTCCGTCAGTCCATTAGGTTTTATTAAAGAAGGTAAGAACCTCAACTATTATGATGACCCCAAATTACAAAAAGCCGTACTTCCTTTTATACTTGACACTATTCAGGCCCAGATCAATTTCGGGCTTAATACTGAAGTGGCCTACTGCCTGGGCGAAGGCAAAAACTTTAAATTTCTATCTGCGCTCAATAAGGAGCATAACTTCTTTAAAAAGATAATTCCGCTCTCCCACCCTAGGTTTATTATGCAGTATCGCAGAAAGACGATGGATCTTTTTTTGGATGACTATCTGAAAAAACTCAACGAACCAGAATCATTCATGCCTTAGCGCATTTACAGGATTAGTGCGTGCGGCCCTTATGGTTTGGAAAGTAACTGTGATCAACGATACAATTAGTACCATACACCCGGAAACCAAAAATATCCATAATGATATTTCCGTTTGGTACGGAAATGAACTGATCCAACTATTCATTCCAAAATAAATCAATGGCATGGCAATAATAATGGCCAGCATGATCAGCCGAATGTATTCAGAGGACAGCAATAGAAATATTTTTGATTCTGATGAACCTAATACTTTTCGTATTCCGATCTCTTTGGTTCTTTGCGTTGCAGTATAAGCTGACAACCCAAAAAGCCCTAGACAACCTACTATCACTGCAAAAGTGGCAAACGTGGTGAACAGTCTTCCGAATTGCTTTTCGTTTTCATACTGCTTGTTAAAAAAATCATCCAAGAAAAAGTAGCTAAAAGGATTACCAGGAAACGCCTTACTCCATGCAACTTTAACATTTTCAATAGACTGACCAAGATCGTTGGCATTCAATCGCAAAGAGTAATACTCACCTCCATATTTCGTGCAATAGAACACTATTGGATCTAACGCACTTTTCAGTGATACTTGATGATAATCATTGACAACACCCACTATAATTGGGCTAAATCCGAAAGCGGCTATAGTTATTGTTTGCCCAATGGCATCTTCAGGTTTTTCAAATCCAAGCAATCGTGAGGCCGATTCCGTAACAACAACTGCCGTGTCAGGATCCGAAATATAATCTTCTGAAAATGTTCTTCCTGCCAGAAGTTTCATTTTAAAGACATCCATAAATTCGAAATCCATGCTGTTAAATCTTACAGTCACTGCTTGATCATCAGGTGCACCGTAGCGTTTCGCTCCGGCTTTATATTCCCTTTGCTTTCCCGGAATAGTAACAGATGCTGAAAGGGCACTTATGGAAGGATCTTTCTTTACTTCATTTCTGAAAACATCAATAGCTGAATTGAATGTACTTCTATCCAAAGGAGTAATACCTGGACGCTCCACTACCATCACCTGATCGATATTCATACCAATATCCCGACCCATCATAAAGTTGAGTTGCTGATAAACAATAAACGTTCCTGCAATCAAAGCCACGGAAGCCGTAAACTGAATAACGACCAATGTTTTCCTTAACAAAATTCCACTAATACTATTTTTAAGTTTCCCTTTAAGAATAGTAACAGGCTTGAAGGAGGACAAAACCACAGCGGGATAAAACCCAGAAAGTAAAGTGCCCAAAACCCACAAGGCACTACATATTACTAAAAACCATGGTTGTACTAAGTAATTAATTGTAAGCGATAACCCGGATATGGAATTGAAATAAGGCAAAGCCAGCGCTATCAAACCCATTGAAATAAGAAGAGAAAAAAAGTTGACTAAAGCAGACTCGGCCAAAAATTGCAATACCAATTGACCCTTAAACGCCCCCATCACTTTTCGCACACCTACCTCTCGTGCGCGCTCCATGGCTTTAGCAGTAGACAAATTGATATAATTGATCCACGCTATGATTAAAACAAAAATTCCAATGATACTTAAAAACTTTACGATTCGCTGGTCGCCATTTGGCTCTGGCTCTTCTGCCAAACGAGAGGTAAGGTGAATTTCAGGTAAAGCCTGCAGCGAGAGAACATCTCTTTGATTTCGTGCTGCCTGGTCTGGCTTAAACTTTGAAACAATAGCAGGGAATTTTGATTCCAATGCCTTAATGTCCGTGCCAGATGTAACTTTGATAAAAGTATACATATCCTTTCTTTGCCAACTTAGGTTGTACCTGTCAGTTGCCCATTCTCCTCGGCCAAACAAGGTTTTGTAAGAAAATAAAACATCATATTTCAAATGCGTATTGGGTGGCAAGTCTTTAAAGACTCCGGTAATCTTTACGAGTTCATTATTATGGTCGTCATCCTGCATGCGCAAAGACTTTCCCAGTGGGTCTTCGTTCCCAAAATACATTGTTGTGTACTTCTCAGAAATGACACAAGTATTAGGTTCACTCAAAGCTGTTTCTGCATTACCCAACAACATTTCACTTCCCATCATGGGTAGAAAAGAAGAATCTGCATAAAGAAACCGTCTATGCTTAAATGCTATAGGCTCAGGTTGAGCATCCTCATTAGTTATGATCACATTATTCTTATATCCCAGGTTGTAAAGTCTTGCATAGCCTGTTACTTCCGGTAATTCATCTGCCAATGCAAGGCCTGCCCCAGGATAATTTTCAGCACTTGATATCAGCAATTCATTGTTAAGAAACGTTTCCAGCTTAACCCTATAGATATTTTCATTGCCGTCAATAAAATCCTCGTAACTCGTTTCAAACTTTACATACTGGGCAATTAGAAGGAAAACAGCCATTCCAATAGCCAAACCGAGAATATTGAGCGCTGAAAAGAATTTACTTTTGGTCAGACTTCTAAATGCCGTGAGTAGTAGATTTCTAATCATGAATGAGGTATTTAATACAGAAGACTCCAATTCTATAAAAAGGTTTCTTCTAATACGTACAAATATTCATCTGGCCAAAATAACCTTAAGGATACACCGATTATTCTTCAGTTTTATCCGATATCGGACAGTGTGAAAGTTCTATCATTATCTTTGTTGCCTTAATGAACATTCAAGAAGAACTGTCACATACGCTTTCCCTCATCCGCTTGGAGCGAGCTGCAGATCTGGAGCAGTACAGACAGAAAGTACTGCTCACCCCACTGAACAGAAAAACAAAAGAGGGCATATGCTGGTATCCAGTGAAGTTGAAAAAAGATTATATCGGTACTGGTGAACGTCTCATCATAGAGGTAGAAAGAACTACAGAGCTAGAGCAAAAACATGTCTTTCAGAGTGGGAAGATGGTGAGTGTCTTTAGTAACGCCAATCAAAAGCCAGGCCGGGATCATGTAGGCGGGGTAATCAACTATGTTCGCGACAATCAGATGATTATCACCCTCAACTCAGATGATCTGCCGGACTGGGTGGACAATGGTCTGCTGGGCATAGATGTGATGTTTGACGAGATGAGTTACCGGGAAATGGAGTTGGCCATGAAAAAAGTAATAAAAGCTGAAAATTCAAGGTTAGCTGAACTCAGAGATATCCTTCTTGGTAACAGCTCCACTTCCAACCAGGAACACAAGGCATTTGATTACCCTGATCATCTTAACGAAAGCCAACAAAAAGCGCTTCAACACATTACTTCTTGTAATGAGGTGGGAATTATTCACGGACCTCCAGGCACTGGTAAAACTACCACCCTGGTACAAGCCATTGCCCAAACAGTTAAAACAGAAAATCAGGTATTGGTATGCACACCCAGCAATGCCTCCATTGATTTATTGGTAGAAAAGTTAACCGATTTCGGATTGCGTGTAGTCCGTATTGGACACCCTGCTCGTGTCACTGAACAAACGTTGAGTAAAACACTTGATGCCCAGATTGCTGCTCATCCCAATTTTAAAGAACTGAGGGTGATGCGAAAAAAAATGGAACAACTCCGTAATCAAGCTTCTAAATACAAGCGAAATTTTGGATACAAAGAAAAAGAAGAAAGAAGATATCTGCGACAAGAAGCCAATGCCCTTAAGGCCGATGCTGACGTATTGGAATTTTATATTATCAATGATATCCTTCAGAAAAGTGATGTGATCACATGTACACTGGTAGGCGCCTCACACCCTACCCTTAGAGGAAAGAAATATAAAACTGTATTTATTGATGAGGCTGCTCAAGCTTTGGAGCCTGCTTGTTGGATTCCTATATGCAGAGCAGAGCGGGTAATTTTTGCGGGAGACCATTTTCAACTTCCACCTACCATCAAATCAAGGGAGGCAGCCAACAATGGATTAGCAGAAACGCTTTTTGAAAAGTGTATTAAGAGACATCCTGAAGCAGCAAGTATGCTTCAGATACAATACCGAATGCATGAGGACATCATGCGTTTCCCTTCCAAATACTTTTATAACGACAAACTAATAGCTGCCCCTGCTATAAAGCATCATCAATTACCCGATCAAAACCCAATGAACTTTATTGATACAGCAGGTTGCGGATATCAAGAGACAGTAGACCCAGAAACATTAAGCAAGTACAACAAAGACGAGGCTAAAATTCTTATTAATTCCATTGAACAGCTTATTGATCAGATAGGTATTGAAGAATGGATCCATACTGGCTACACCATTGGAATCATTACTCCCTACAGCGCACAGGTTGCTACTTTACTGAGTCTGGCAGAAGATACCCCTCATCTCAATGAGATCGCTTCCCTCATTTCCATTAATACAGTAGATGCATTTCAAGGACAGGAAAGAGATGTAATAGCCATCAGCTTAGTAAGATCTAACGATAAAGGAGAGATCGGCTTTCTGGGTGACATCAGGAGAACCAACGTAGCCATTACAAGAGCTCGAAAAAAAGTGATTATCATCGGAGACAGCAGCACTCTTTGCGTGAATTCATTTTATAATGAACTGGTAGAGTACGTTCAGAACAAAAACTATTACCAAAGTGCTTTTGAAATTATTCAACCCTAGGTAAGGTTACCGTAAAAGTAGTACCCATACCCACTTTGGACTTGACATTAACAGTACCGTTCAATCGGTTAACAATCTCCTTCAAGATATAAAGACCCAAACCAGATCCCGGAATTTCCTCAGTCCCCCTGAAAAACATTTCAAAAACCTTTTCAGAATACTCAGACTGTATGCCACTCCCATTATCCTCAACGGTTATCACATCGCTATTTGAGATAATTTCCCTTTTGATTTTAACAATGGGTTTAGCGTGGACATCCATTTTATGAAACTTAATGGCATTGGAAATAAGATTGTTAAGAATAATCTTCAAGCGCATGCCATCGGTGGAAATGGGTTTACCTGTGCTGTCTTCAATCTCAAAAGATATCTTGTCATAATTGCTGATGTACTGATAACCCTGAAGAATATCATTAGTAAAAGCTTCAAACTGATACGACTCATGCCTAATAGGCAGTCTGGCGTTTCGTGAATACTGTATTACTTCTTCAATAAAGGATTCCAGTTTATCAACACTTTTTTGCATCATGTTTAGGTACTTCAACTGATCCTCACCCGGATTTTCCAATTTCGCGACATTGATTAATCCTAAGATGGACTTTAATGGAGAGCTTAAATCATGCGAGGCACTATAGACAAAACGGTCGAGTTCAGAATTTCTAAGCTTGAGCTCTTCATTGGTTTTTTCTAATTCTTGCGTCCTCCTTCGCACCAGTTTTTCAAGTACTTTCTTACGCTTATCGCGAATATTCATTCCAAATCCGTAGGATCCTAGAGAAACGAAAATCAGAAATAGTAACCCAAAAAGGATTACATCCCAGCGGTACATCATTTGGATAAGGAGCGAATAAAAAGTGCTCATAAATAGTCCGTATTCTGTGTCAATTCCTCCATCACACAATCACACCAAAATACATTTTTCACGTGTACAATTTCAGGAAGGCAAATAGCATATTTTATTGCGAAAATCTATTATTTATGCTATCAGGTTTCAAAATTTTACTACAGGGTAAACACCAGCAATCAAATTAAGATTGGATTAAACTGTTGTTCGGTGTATGTTGTCACAAACAACCACCAACCCAAATGAACCCATCTGACTCAAGAACAAAGGTTTTTCTTTTCACAGCCGGTTTAATCACTCTACTTGCCTTAGTTTCTCAGTGCTCTTCAAAGAAAGGGGGCATCACTGCTGATGATGTAAAAGGTGCTCAAAATTTAATAGGTGTTGAATTCTCCGATCAGGAAATTGATACGCTGGTGAGTTACCTGGATGAAAACAAAAAGGGGTATGACACCATGCGTCTTTTTAAATTAGAGTACGGCACTGCTCCTGCCCTTTATTTTGATCCAAGACCTGATGGATTTGAAAGAAAGATACGTGAGGGTAATTCAGACTTTAAGTTACCCGTTGATGTTAGCAACCCAGAGTTGGAAGAGAAGATTGCGTTTATGTCTGTTGCTCAACTCGCCAACTTAATCAAAAGCAAAAAGATAACTTCTACAGAATTGACTAACATCTACCTAAAGCGGTTGGAGAAATACAAAGACACCTTACAGGCAAGCATCACCATTACCAGAGATCTTGCCCTTCAACAAGCGAAAAAGGCAGATGACGAAATCAGCAAGGGAATTTATAAAGGGCTTCTCCATGGAATTCCTTATGGCATCAAAGATTTATTCTCGGTGCCTGGTTATAAAACTACGTGGGGAGCGATGCCCTATAAAGATCAGGTGATTGATGAAAAAGCTGGCATTGTCCAAAAACTGGAAGACGCTGGAGCTATTCTGGTAGCTAAATTAACTTCTGGTTCATTGGCCAGAGGTGATGTGTGGTTTGGCGGTAAAACTAAAAATCCATGGGATCTCAAGCAGGGTGCAAGTGGCTCTTCTGCTGGGTCTGCATCAGCTACTGCGGCAGGGTTGGTTGCATTTGCAATCGGAACAGAAACATTGGGGTCCATCATTTCACCATCTACTCGATGTGGGGTAACTGGATTGCGCCCCACCTATGGTAGTGTAAGCAGAGAAGGATGCATGAGTTTGTCTTGGTCTATGGATAAAGTAGGGCCAATATGCAGATCTGCACAAGATTGTGCTATCGTGTATTCCTTTATTAAGGGAAACTCCAGTGCCAATGAAAAAGATCATACAGTAGTGAACTATCCCTTTACTTTCAATCCACAAACTGATCTTAGTGGATATAAGATCGGATATTTTAAAAAGCTTTTTGATCAGGATACTTCCAAAGTGGGATCCAACAATGGCGAAACATTGGAGACGCTTAAAAGACTAGGTGCTCAGCTCATAGAGGTAGAGCTTCCTGATAGTATTCCATTTGATGTGTTCGATGTGATACTAAGAGCAGAAGCAGGTGCATTCTTTGATGAGCTAGTCCTTGATCACAAAGATCGAGAAATGGTAGAACAGGATAAACGCTCTCGTGCCAATTCATTGCGCCAATCACGTTTTATCTCTGCAGTAGAATACCTGCAAGCCAATCGGCACAGAAAAATTCTTATAGAAAAATTTAACAGTACCATACAACAACTCGATATCATCGTTTCGCCCACCTACGGACGGTATCAATCCTTAACAACCAACCTTACTGGTCATCCTGCCATATCCATCCCAAATGGTTTTGATAAATTAGGTCACCCAACTTCCATCACTCTTTTGGGTAATTTATACGATGAAGGTCCCATTTTAGAAGCCGCTTACCTTATTCAGCAATCTACCGAGTTCGATGAACAACATCCGGAACGATTTATGAAGAAAATCGAATAGATGATCATTTTATTTTCGGGTGTCTTAATGAAGTGATTTTTTGAATGATTTTGTTACATTCGTTAGATGTAAATCTAAACCTCAAAACCGTGCGGATACTTTCCATAGTCCTTATTCTTACAATTTCTTCTGCTTTTGTCGTAAGTCCTCCTGTTATCGATAAAAAAATAATCAAGAGTGACATGCCATTTTTGGTTGACTTTTATAAAACAAGGCATAAAAATCCAGAGATTTCGCTTCAGGAAAAGGAAACCTCAAAAGCACTTGCTGCCGAATTAAAGAAGGTTGGATTTTCTGTTACAGAAAGTTTTGGAGGCTACGGTATTGTTGGAGTGTACAAAAACGGCAATGGACCAACCATTTTGTATCGAACAGATATGGACGCCCTTCCAATGTACGAAAAAACTGAATTGCCTTATCAAAGCCAATTAAAGGCATCACTTAACGGTGAGCAAGTAGGAGCCATGCATTCTTGTGGCCACGACATCCATATGACCACATGGCTGGGAACGGCCAGGGCGATGGTTGCCATGAAAGATAAATGGAAAGGAACACTTTTATTAATTGGCCAACCTGCTGAAGAAATAGGAGCCGGTGCCCAAATGATGTTAGAGGCAGGACTTTATGAAAAATTTGGAGTTCCTAATTATGGTTTAGGTTTACATTCAAGTCCTACGTTACCTGCAGGTCAAGTAGGCATTGGAAAAGGATTTGTAATGGCCAGCTCTCAAAGTGTTGATATCAACGTATTTGGCGTAGGTTCTCATGGCGCTTCACCCCATATGTCGATTGACCCAATAGTGATTAGCAGTATGCTAATCATGGAGCTTCAAACGATTGTAAGTAGAAATGTAAAACCTACTGAATCCGCAGTGGTGACTGTAGGCACGATAAAAGGTGGAACAGTAGGAAATATTATTCCAGACATGGTAACACTAAAACTTACCATAAGATCATTCAAGGATGAAGTACTTGACATAGTAAACAAGAGAATAAAAGAAATTGCAAGAGGGGTGGGTATAGCGGCTGGATTACCTGAAGACAAAATGCCAGAAGTAATTATCAAGGAGGCAGGTCCGGCCAACTTCAATAATCCGACCATGGCCGAGAGGGTGATTCAATCCGCCATTTCCACCATAGGAAAAGAAAATGTGATCGATGAAGAACCAGTAATGCTGTCAGAAGATTTTTCATACTATGGACAAACAGAACACAAGGTACCAACTGTTTTCTATTGGCTCGGTACAGTACCTGATGCCAGGATGAAAAGCGGTGACCTTCCTGGGTTACACTCGCCCTACTATTATCCTCAGCCTGAAATTTCTATCGAGACTGGTGTAGGTGTTACTTCCCAGGCACTACTAGATTTATTCAACACTAAAATGTAACAATCTCTTTGAGATGTGAGTTGGTGATTTTTAAAAATCGCTTCTCCGCTCCGTGGTAGATAGTTATTATATTGGATTGAGTTGGAAATAACTCCATAAAAAAATCAGCCTTCACATCTACTTTAATCCACTTTTCAGGGCAATCAATCTTGAAGTGAAACCAAATGGCATCACCATTTGGCTCGCAGTCAATAAGTTTTAACGCTGTCCGCTTGTCATTAATACTATAATTAAAATGGCTTGCGAAGTAAGCTTCTACTTCTGGTTTACTGCTATCGCAATTAGATGGGTTTAAAAAATCAATGCGCTTCTTTGAGGCATTCATTATGGCATCTTCCATATCATCGGCAAACACCTTCACCTTTATTGTAGCTGTGTCAGCCATATCCGTATGATCCACCTCAACCAGCGACAGGTAAAGCGCATGATTATCTACAGGTTTACTGTCCCAATTAATTGGAAAGTTCAGTAGTGCTATAATAAATACTAATAGTTGACTATGCAATGGTCCAAGGTGTCTGTCAAAGGTACAAGATTACCTCCTCACTATTTCAATTTCAGTCAGTGTATTATTATCCGGCCAGGGAAAAGTATAAGTGGCTTCTTCAACATTGATGCTACTAAAATCAGTACTAGCTGCAAGATTTGTAAAAGTAATATTATAAGGAAGGTCGAGATCCGCATCGTTGGCATTGATACGAATACGTCCAAAGGTAGTCTCAGTAACAGTTTCAGTTTGCACTACTGCGATACCTTCCTGCCCTTCAACAAATATCTTTTGATTGGCCACTGCAAGTATATCAGGGTTGCCACCGACAATATCAAATTCTACTTTTATTTTTTCATCTGGTGTGGTGTATGTCCACGCCCCGATGAGTGAAGTAAAACCTACTTCTTCATCCCCACATCCAAACAACATAAAAGCCACTGCTATCAAATAAATTCCTCTTTTCATAAATATGATTTAATTAGTAGCCTGATTCATCAATTAACAAACGTGATCAAGCACTTGATTGTTCCTGAAGAAGCAAAGTAACCCATTAAACACAATACTCTAATACCTAATTTTGCGTGACCGCCCCTCACAAATATTGTTATGGCCCTGTTAGAAAACTTTTTACTCGTGAAGAAATCTAAAATACCAAGCTCTGGGTTGGGCTTATTTACGACAGAAAAGATCATGAAAGGTGCCTGTATTGTGGAATACAAAGGGCGGCTTGAAAAGTGGAGCGAAGTTAAAGATCAGGACGGATACAATGGATACTTACTTCGTGTAAATACCAGATGGGCAATAAATGCATTACCCTACAAACGTGCTCTGGGCAGATTTGCCAATGATGCTAAGGGGATTTATAGAAACGATATCTATTCCAACAATGCAGAATTTCTAATTGAAGGAAAACGTTGCTTCATCTTCGCAAAAAGAGAAATTAAACCTAATGAAGAGATTCTGGTGAGCTATGGAAGAGAATACTGGAATCTTATTAAACGAATTGCAAAAAACTCTCGGAAATAAGCGCTGGTAACTATTTTACGCTACTTTCAGTAAAATAGGTTTGCTATGAATAAAAAGGATATATATTTGCGCCCCATAAGTAATTCATTAAACACTTACCGTACTTTTTTATGACTAAAGCAGAACTTATTACCAAAATTGCAGAAGATGCAGAAATTACTAAAGTAGCCGCTACGGCAGCGCTTAGCTCTTTTCTAGAAGGAGTTACTAAGACTTTGAAAAAAGGAGACAAATTAACATTGGTTGGTTTTGGTACATTCTCTGTTAGCAAAAGAGCAGCAAGAAAAGGCCGCAATCCTTTTACTGGTGAAGAGATAAAAATCAAAGCCAAAAAAGTTGCCAAATTTAAAGCAAGCAAAGAGCTTTTAACTAAATAATTAAAGCCCACAAATAAAAAAACCCTGAATCTTCAGGGTTTTTTTATGCTCAAAATTTTATATCGTTGAATTATTCTTCAAGTATTTCAACATCAACACGGACATTCTTCTTTGCGTTCACACTGTTCTTATCGTGAACCATTCTACCACCGCCCCAGGCCTTAATTTCTATGCGATCTTCTGCGACCCCTTCGGATACTAACCATTCCTTAATTACCTCTGCTCTTTGTTTTGATAACTCCTTTGCTGATCCTGTTCCGTCTTTGACATCATTTGCCAGAGAGAAAAAAGATTTACTTGGTCCCATCGTAATCAATCTACCTCGTGAATTCCCATTTGTATGGCCATGTAACATAATCTTGTACTTGGGATTCTCATTCATCATCGTCAATAAGCTATTCAATTGATACTTCGATTCAGGAAGCATGATTGCAGCATCATTATAAAAGAAAACATTGTAAAGGGTATTGATATCACCTTTGTGATAACGAGCCAAATCAAACTTGATTACATAATGATTCCCTGCCCATTCCATAAAATGACTTGTACTGTCATCAGGAATTTGACCATAAAAAATTGTGTGTTGAACCGGTCTATATCCAAATACATTTGCAATCAGTGAAATCTTTCCAGTTTTACTTTTAGGATCTGGAAGAGTAGTGTAAGCGTTTCCATTTACCTTTTCAACAAGTCTGGCTCTATCAATATCGATAACTTCTACTTCGCCTTCAATTTGATTGTTATCAGTCGCGTTAAAGAGGCTTAGATAAACTGATGCTTCCGCCACAGGTTTTGGTTCTGTAATAGGATCCTCCTCTTCAACCACTTCTTCTACAATAATATTTTCCGGAGCCTCCACTTCCATCTCCGCTTCTTCCACTACATTTTCCTCAAGAATGCTTTCTTCCTTAACTATACTTTGAGGCTGCACAGGTTCCCTCACCTCATGAACTCCATTAGAAGCTACTACTTCCTTTTCCTTTGCTGCTGGTTCAACTGCTCGTGGTGCTTCATTTGCAGGTTCTTGATTTGCGATAGTGTTTATCTTTGTGTCCAACTCCGCTCCTTTCATTATCCTCACCCAAGCCTCTTCAAATCCAGCCTTTTTACGAGTCGCTAACATCTCCTTGATGGACTCATCAAAATCCTTGTAATAATCTAAATAGACATATAGATAATTCCGCTTTATATCCGCACCATATTTGGCGTTGATGCCATCTTTGTTAATACGGCTAATATAATTTTGTGCGTAAGTGTCCTGGCCCAGTCGATATGCCGCAACTACCACATAATAACCCGATGCCAATGGAGCAGAAGAGGCCTGCGCTTTACCCTCAAAATAGAGGAATTGGAAAAGGAACAGTAAAATCAGAATCCCCTTGGAATATGTGCGCATGGATTAAGCCTTTTGGTTGATTAAATATTATGCAATAATGGCATTTTTTCAAAGGCTTTTCCTCATTATTGATCCCTCACCAGCTACTCATGTAAGTTTCTGAGGATCTCTCTCAAAAAACCAGCCCCATACCCCGTTAATTGAACAAATGCGGCAGGTCCTGCAAGTAAGGTTACACTTATGGATTTCGTTTTTAGATAGGCAGAGGCAGATAAAGTAAACGCATAGACAAGGTAGATCAGCCCCATTAGAGCGCCTAAACGTACGTCAAGAGGCAAAAAGCAGATCATCAAAACCAGCCCAATCAGGAAAAAGGAAGGAAACCAGTGCGTTATTTTTATAGCTCCAGGGTGTGCCTTGTTTACTAATACCCGGCCCCTTCCAAAATTGAAAACCTGCCAAAAAAATTGCTTGAAACTGGTGCGCCTTTTATGGTAAACAAAAGCATCGCTTATATATCCCACTTTGAATCCCATTTTCTTCATCCGCAGACTGAATTCTATATCCTCTGCATACCGATCAAATTTAAAACCACCGGTATTCACAAAAATGTCTTTGCTGATGCCCATATTAAAGCTTCTGGGCTGAAACGATCCTATTCTTTTATCACCACCGCGTATACCTCCTGTAGTAAATACCGAGGACATTGTAAATGCCATGGCTTGCTGCACTTTTGTAAAACCTTTGTGCCCTTTGTCCGGTCCACCCCAAGCATCCAATAGGGTTTGAGCAAGGTATTCGTCTACGACTTTGAAATAATGTGGAGGAAGAATGCAGTCAGAATCAAACACCACAAAATAATCTCCCTTTGCTTGCGCAAAACCAAAATTTCGACTTGGTCCCGGCCCACTGTTGGGCTTAAAAAAATACCGTATGTGGAGTTTATCTGTGTATTGTTCATATACATCAACACAGGTATCAGTGGAGCCATCTTCAACAAGCAGCACTTCAAAATCAGCAAAGGTCTGAAATGTTAAACTTTCCAGAAGTTCCTTCACCTCTTGTGGTCTGTTGTATACAGGAACAATTACTGAGTATTTCGGATTGGCACCCATGCAATGCAAAAGTAATCAATTGATTACATTCGTCTCTCACACGAAAAAGTTACCTTGAATCCCAAATAAAAATCAGTTTGGCATTTTAATAATATGAAACAAAGCGTTTTACTTTTTCCACTCTTTCTATTCTGCCTCTCTGGTTCCTTCGGGCAATCATCGGACTACAAAAAGGATGTGGAGACAAAAGAGGCTATTATAACCGCTCTTTATGATGTTATCTCAGGAAACCCGGAAGACGACAGAAACTGGACGCGTTTTAAAAATTTATTTTTACCTGAATCACGACTAATCCCTACAGGAAAAAATAAGCAAGGGGAGTTTACACTACGCGCAATTTCACCTGAGGAATACATCCAAATGTTCACCAAAAATATCAAAAGTGGATTCTTTGAAAAGGAACTGCATCATGAAGTAGAAGAATATGGGACTATAGCCCACATCTTCAGTACTTACGAAACGCGCGAAACCATAAATGGCCCTGTCACCAACCGAGGTATAAACAGCATACAATTGTACAACGATGGAAATCGTTATTTTGTTGTTACGATTTTTTGGTGTGCCGAAAGCATGGGCTTTACCCTACCATCTAAGTATCTTAATTAATAAATTTTTACATGAAATCTTCAACAAAATTATTTCTCCTGATTGGAGTTCTGTTCACTACCCTTACTGGTGTAGCCCAAAAGAAAAAAAATCAAGACGAACTTATTCATAAGCATGCTGTCGAATCATTTAAGGACCTTCATGCGCTTCTAAGTATTCCCAACGATGCGCATTATCCAAAAGACATCGAGAAAAATATACAGTGGTGTGAAGAGGCATTCACAAAAAGAGGTTTTACAACCACACGTTTAGAAACCCCTACCGTGCCATTGCTTCTTGCTGAACTAAAAGCTAAAAAGGCAACTAAAACTGTCCTTATCTATTTACAAATAGATGGCCAACCCGTGGATACTAGTAAATGGTTTCAGGAAAGCCCCTGGACACCCACATTAAAAGAAAAGAATACCAGTGGTGAATGGGCAGCCATCAATTATGATCGTCTGTACGGGACCTACAATGCAGACTGGAGAGTTTTTGCGCGCTCTGCCTCTGATGCCAAAGGACCAGCTGCCGCATTCCTTGGTGCACTTAATGCGATGATCGAAGCAAAAGCTGAACCTAATTACAACATCAAGGTCATTATGGATTTTGAGGAAGAATTGGGCTCTCCAAGGCTTCCTGCGGCTGTTACCAAGTATAAAAATGAACTGGCCTCTGATATGTTCATCATTTTTGACGGGCCACGACACGTAAGCAACGAGCCTACACTGAGCTTTGGCGCGAGAGGGATTAGTGACATCACCATTACTACCTATGGCCCACGGCAGCCAGTACATAGTGGTAACTATGGTAACTATACTCCCAATCCTGCCATGCGGCTTTCTCAACTACTTGCATCCATGAAAGATGAAGATGGGCGGGTAATTATCCCTGGGTATTACGATGGAACGACACTAACAGATGCGGAGAAGGAAACACTAAAGCTGGTACCTGATAAAGAAGATGAAATCAATAAATTTCTGGGTATTGCCGAGGCGGATAAAATTGGTGCCAATTTCCAAGAATCACTTCAATACCCAACCTTAAACATCAGAGGACTAGACGCACTTTACATTGGTGATAAAGCCAGAACGCTAATACCGGCTCAGGCCACTGCGGAAATTGATATCAGATTGGTTCCAACCAGTGATCCAGATAGACTGATTGGTCTGGTGAAAAAACACATTGAAGATCAAGGTTATCACCTCACAGCCGGGGAGCCAACAGAAGAAGAGAGGCAGAAGTATCCTCGCCTAGCCTCATTCGTATCAAGCACTTCTTACCTGGCCTTTCAAACTCCATTTGACTCAGAAGTGGGTTTATGGCTGGGACGTGCTATGACCAGAGCATTCGGCAAGGAGCCCATTAAGATCAGAACTGCGGGGGGATCAATTCCTATCTCACCTTTCGTTATCACATTAGGAATTCCTGCAGTTGCCGTTCCTACGGTAAATGCAGACAACAATCAACATGCCCCCAATGAGAATATCCGCATTGGTAATTATGTTGAAGCCGTGAAAGCTTTCTATTATATCCTTACAGAGAAATTATAGGTTTGACTTAGTCAACCCACTCTGCAAAAAACAGATTAGTATCTCGTGTTCCTCCATTATTTCTATTGGAGCTGAACACGAGGTATTTTCCATCAGGAGAAAACATAGGGAAAGCATCAAAAGTATCATCATGTGTGATGCGCTCCAATCCTGTACCGTCAACATTGATCATATACAGGTTAAATGGAAATCCTCTTTCTGTTTCATGATTAGAAGCAAAAATTACTTTCTCTCCTGAAGGATGGAAGAATGGGCACCAGTTGGCTTTTCCTAAATCTGTTAACTGACGCAAATCAGATCCATCAACATTACAAATAAACAATTCCATGTCCGTGGGCATTACTAAACCCTCTGCAAGCAGGTCTTTATAAATCTTAATATCTTCCTCCGTCTTTGGTCGTGAAGATCTGAATATCAGTTTGGAACCATCCGGAGAAAAGAAGGCTCCTCCATCATATCCCAATTCACTGGTTATCTGCTTTACATCCGTACCATCAATATTCATGGTGTACAATTCCAGATCTCCAGTGCGCAAAGAAGTAAAGACAATCTTATCACCATTTGGTGATACCGTAGCTTCAGCATCGTAACCGGGCTCATCCGTAAGTTGCTGAACGATGTTGCCTTTTAAGTCTGTAACAAAAATGTCAAAGTCAGGGTAAATAGGCCACACGTACTTGCCATCATCTCTGCGTGCAGGCACAGGAGGGCATGATTCGTTGCCCAAGTGGGTTGAAGCATAAACAATTGTTGTATCACCAGGCATAAAGTAAGAACAGGTTGTTCTTCCCAAGCCAGTACTTACCATTTGAGGCGTGGAACTACTCAGATCATCCGTAAATGGATTCATATAAAAAATCTGATCACACTCTGTTCCAAATTGTTCGCTGGTAGATTGAAACGTAAGCATAGAGTTATCAAAACTCCAATAAGCTTCAGCATTGTCGCCACCGAAGGTTATTTGTTTTATGTTTTTCAGGTGTTTTTCATCGTCATAACGAAGGGTGTCAGCTGTTGCTGTTTGCTCGTTGTTTTGATTTTCCGACTTCTGGCTACATGCAGCCAAAATGACAATAAGAAATAGGTAATAAAACTTCATGAGGTATGTGCTAAGTGCTTAAATTCGTGCATTAATTTCAGGTCGCAAATTTAATAGTAAAGCATCGCAATCCTCAACTTTATCATGACAAGACACACACTTTTATCCATAGTTTTAATCTTATTCCTCGTTTCGTGCGGTAAAGAAAAAAAGAGCTTAGTTGAATTGGGTATTTCTTTGAAGAATGACGTTACTTTTTTAGCCAGTGATGAATTGGAAGGAAGAGAAATTGGAACAGAAGGAGAAAAGAAAGCTGCCGCCTATCTTGCAGACCGGTTCAAAGCAATTGGTTTAAATCCAGCTGGTACTGATGGTTATACGCAAGTGTTTGAAGTTACCCCAGCTCAAAATCCGCATGAACAGGCCAAAGTAGGTGCAGGTGGCGATTCACTTACCATTGTGGGTACGAACATCGTGGGAATGATCGATAACCCGGGTGATGAAATAATCATCATAGGCGCACATTTTGATCACCTGGGATACGGAGGAGTAAGTTCACTGTACCGTGGAGATTCGTTGGTGCACAACGGAGCTGATGATAATGCCAGCGGTGTAGCTGTGATGATTCAATTGGCTGAACTATTGAAGAATGAACAATTACAAAAAGACATCCTTTTTATTGGCTTTTCTGGTGAAGAAGAAGGTCTTTGGGGCTCCAACTATTTCAGTAAAAACCCAACGATTGACCTGAGCAAAGTGAGCGCGATGATCAATATGGATATGGTAGGAAAGTTGGATGAGCAAAAAGCATTGGCCATTCATGGCACCGGTACGTCTCCATCATGGGAGGGCATACTGAATAAAGTGAATACGGATTCAATATCGCTACTTTTCAGGCCATCAGGAATCGGCCCTTCAGATCACACCTCATTTTATCTTCAGGATATTCCGGTTCTTCATTTCTTCACTGGCCAACATGAAGACTACCACAAGCCTTCAGATGATTCAGAAAAATTAAATTATGAGGGAATGGCCAAAATAGCCCTTATGATCAACCGCATTGTCGGAGAACTCAACACTGCCGACAAGCTTGCATTCACCAAAACCAAGGACGAATCCGGAGATACTCCTCGATTTACTGTTACCCTTGGTGTAGTACCTGATTATCTTTTTGGAGGAAAGGGAATGCGGATTGATGGTGTCACAGATGAGAAGCCTGCGGCAGTAGCTGGTTTGCAAAAAGGTGATGTGGTTACCCAATTGGGAGATTTCGTGGTAGATGGAATGAATGGTTACATGGAGGCCCTGTCAAAATTCGAAAAAGGTGCCGAGACGACTGTAAGGGTGAAGCGAGGAGATGAAGAGCTCAGCTTTCCTATTAAATTTTAACGTAAGCGTGTCTAACATTTTCTTATCCCAAAGAAGGTACTAATTTGCTGCCTGATGGATAATTTTGTTGTATCGGCCAGAAAGTATCGCCCGCTGGGTTTTGATGAGGTTGTAGGCCAGGAGCATATTACCACCACACTCAAAAACGCCATCGATAACAATAAGCTTGCACAGGCTCTTCTCTTTTGTGGCCCCAGAGGAATCGGAAAGACTACGTGTGCACGTATTGTAGCCCGAATGATCAATGGATTTGAGGAGAAAGCAGAGGTCAATTCTCTCAATATTTTCGAATTAGATGCAGCTTCTAACAATTCAGTAGAAGATATTCGCAATCTGATCGATCAGGTACGGTACCCACCTCAGTTCGGAAAATATAAAGTCTATATCATAGATGAGGTTCACATGCTTTCCAATTCAGCATTCAATGCTTTTTTGAAAACATTGGAGGAGCCACCGTCCTATGCCATATTCATTCTTGCTACCACAGAGAAGCATAAAGTCATCCCAACAATACTTTCCCGTTGTCAGATATTTGATTTCAACAGAATCCAGGTTTCCGACATCAGCAGGCAGTTAAAAAAGATTGCTGATCGGGAAAAAATTGCTGTAGAAGAAGAAGCGTTACATCTTATCGCTCAAAAAGCTGATGGTGCCTTGCGTGATGCGCTTTCCATTTTCGATTTGATGGTCACTTTTTCATCTGGAAAGGAAGTGACTTTTAAGGATGTATTGAGTAACCTCCATATTCTTGACTACGACTATTACTTCCAGGTAGTGGACAGTCTATTGGAAGAGAATGTGAGTCAACCATTGTTATTGCTAGATGAAATATTGAGAAAAGGATTCGATGGCCATAATTTTATAGGCGGATTCAGCGAACATATCAGGAATCTCCTGGTTTCTCAGGATGCACGAACAATCGACCTGATGGAAGTACCAGATGCGACCAAGAAAAAATATTTGGAGCAGGCGGGGTCAGCTCCTCCTTCACTTCTATTATCATGGCTGAGTATTGCCAATCAGTGTGACCTTAGCTACAAGGCCAGTAAAAATCAGCGCCTTTTGGTAGAACTGGCCCTTATGAAAATGGCCCATGTGAATGCTGTAGTGAAGCCCAACGGAGCACCTTCAGAAGAGGCAGTAAAAAAAAAAGTGAAGTAAGCCCTGAACCGAAAGTTGAGGAACCTGTAATTGAATCCACTCCAGCACCAGAGGCAATTCTTCCTACAGTAAAAGCACAGCCAATCCCTTCGAAGACCAAATCATCTGGCAGACAGAAACTAACACCTAGTCTTACTGATCTGGCCAACGGAAAGAATAAAGAATCCGAAGAAGCCCCTAAAGTAGAAACTAAGGTCAACGAGACATCGAATGCCAATGATCAACCAGTGACACTAGAGTTGTTAAAGGCAGCGTGGGATGAATTCACAGAGCAAAGAAAATCGCAAGTTGGAGAGTACCACCTACTAAAGCAGGAATTTGACTTTAAAGATAATCTGATTACCATTCATCTGACTAACCCAGTGGAAGAGCCACTTTTGCAAACCATTCGCAACCCACTTACTGAATTTTTAAGAGAACGCCTTAGTAACAGAGGCATCAATGTTACCAGTCAGATTCGTGAAATACAATCCCAAAAAATAGCTTACACCAACAAAGAAAAATTTGATAAGCTAACTGAAAGAAATCCTGTACTCAAAGAATTGAAACAAAGACTGGATCTCGATACTGATTTTTAAAAATCAGATTCTGATGTAGATCTTTTTGAGATCCATCAAATACGCAACACCCCAACAAACTGCCAACGCACTTAAGGCAAACATGAAAGAGCCCAAATAATCTCCAAACATAGGCTGATACCAATGTTGATAAATCCAGTGATAAAGTCGTTGGTCTTCAACTCTGAAAAAGAAAAGGAGAATTACTCCCACCATTGATAAGACATAAATAAAAAGCGGATTTTTGCCCAACACTTCAAAAGGGTAAGTCCACGCAGCAACTTTTTGCAGGTCTATGATGTAAATCAAGACGGATAACACCATCAAATCAATTCCAACCGTATAGATTACATAACTGCTTGTCCATAATTTTTTATTAATTGGAAAAAAAAGATCCCACCATAACCCCATAAAAATCAGAACGCAACCTATTACCATGAGGTGAGCAATTGTCTGATAAGAAAAGCCTCGTCTTATAATAAAAATTGCAGCACAATACCCTGCTATAACATTCACAACTGCCGGTAGTGTACTCAGTATCCCTTCAGGATCGAAAGCGATACCCTCGCCATGAAACATATGTTGCTCTCCCAAAATCCATTGATCTAATTTCAAAATGGCATTACCCTCAAGTGATAAATTCCCAAAGGCCAGAAGTATAAGTCGATAACCAACTAGAACTAAAAGACTAATTAAAAGAGCTCCGCTTACTTTTGTATAATGAATAATTAAAGAGGCCAGCAGATATGCCAATGCAATTCGCTGCAGCACACCAAATATTCGAGTAGTCGCAAAAGTTTTAGTAATTAGATCTCCCTCAGCATTGTATTTCACAAAAGGAAACCAAAACATGAAATAACCGATTAAGAAAATAATTAAAAATCGTTTCATAACCTTCAACAGAAAAGCACGCTCCCCTAAAGCTTCCATTTTGGCGAACCCAAAACTCATGGCATTACCCATCACAAATAAGAAAGTCGGAAACACCCAATCAGTAAGGGTAAATCCATGCCAATCTGCATGAAGAAAAGGGGAATAGGTAGAAGAAAAATTACCTGGTGTGTTGACTACAATCATTAATGCGATCGTCAGTCCACGCAAAACGTCTATAGAAAGATTTCGGCTCACCACGATCATAAGTGGAAAAGTAGCCAGAATCATGCATATAGATTTTAATTTAGAATTAATCTAAATAGTGTTGCTTTTTATAATTGGGAATCACATATTTGCATTGTTTAGAATCATTCCAAATAACATACATGAAAAATTTTGTTGCTATTAATTACATCCAATGCGATAACGGCTACGCCCATCGTTTTGAAGAACTATTTGCCACCCGTGCCCATGCCATCGATAGGCTCCCTGGTTTCATTGATATGCAAGTGCTAAGGCCTTCAGATTTAAAGGACGAATACTTAATCGTAAGTCACTGGAAATCCGAGGCCGATTTTAAAGCCTGGACCAAGTCGCCCGAATTCATTGAGGGCCACAAGCGAGGCTTTGAGGATCTTCGCCTGGCCAAAGAACGCGGTGAGAAACCGCCCATGTCTTCTTCGTTTAAGACTTACAGTGTCATAGCGAACTAACAAAAAAGCCAACTACTAGTTGGCTTTTTATTTAATCATTCATCTAACTCATTCAAATTTCCTGGTATCATTTGGCTGATACACATAACGAAACGTATAATGCCTGTCTTTATCATCTACATTATCAGGCGCAGTTGGTGCGCCTTTGTAGTAGCTAAGGATTTCCATTTTTGCATATCTGTTTTGTGATGTCTTAACTAAGATAACCCTGCCGGCAATTGGAGCGACAACTGTGGACGAACCACTTCCACTATTGAACCACCAGTAGTTTGCAGTTGCGCTTGGATTTTCAGGGCTCGATGATATAACTGCCTCATTGGCTGTGTCAGAAGAATACCCATCCGCAGGGGCTTCTACGATCTCATCAAAAATACCTTCAAGCATCAAAGCAGTAGTGCTGCCAGATCCGCTTACCCCGCTATTAAATATTATCTGGGATCTTCTAAATCCGATATCCCAATTAGCCGTTGCACTGTCAGTATTTGCAACAATTTCGCCAGTTGAAAAACTAAAGAATGTAAACTTATTGGTTTCTCCAATTCTCTTCGGTGGGCCAGTAGGTGGGCCAGTTATTGGCTCGAACGGTGCATAATCTGCATCTAGATCACTGAAGGTAGTTGACACTACTGGTACAGGTGCCGGGTCATCATCACTACACGAAACCATACCTAAGGAGAAACCGAATACCGCAGCAATTATTAAAAAGTAGTTTAAGAACTTCATAGTTAAATTATAATTATAGATTGATTTATTAATTTTTTGAAAATGAATAGGAAACCCCGGCATACATTACTCTTCCAGGTAGATTTGGAATGAAAACAGGTTCTGTATAATCAAAGACATTATCTATCCCTAATTGAAATCTAAAACCAGAGGTGATGCTTTTTGCCACTGAAAGATTCAGGAGTGCGTATCCGGCTACAAAATCATCGTAGTCGTCCAAAATTCCGTTACTGTTTCTATCCGATGGCGGAATTGTCTCTCCTTGAATATTACCGGAAATATCTCCTATACCAAACTTCCCGCGGTAGATCAAACGCGCGCTTGCCTCCCATCCCTTCTGACGATTCGAATAGAATAACTTGATATTTCCACTATGTCTCGATCTATTATACAACCCAAAGTACTCATCTGAGCTAAGGCGCCTCGTAATCAATGTATTTTGATCACGGTAAAAAACCTCACCATTTTCAACCGATTTCTTTACATCCTTGTCTTTTGCAAACAAGAGTTGATAACCAACTGAAAGGTTCACATCATTCAATATCGGATAGTTCAAATTCGTTTCAAGTCCCTGAGTATAGGCTCGTAAGATGTTGCGATAGCTATAAATATTTTGATTAAAAATAGTTGTTGCCACAATCTGGGTTTCTATCAAATTGTCAATCTGATTGCGAAACACATTGATGTCTCCTTTCAAACCGGGAAGTATTTCTACGTTGGCACCCACATTGATCGCAAAGGATTCTTCAGCCTCGAGGTCACCAATTTGACTGGGATCTAGGGACGTTAATAATTCACCATTAGCACCCAACTCCGCAAGTCGTTCTCCTGCCACAGCCGACCCAAGCACACTATAACCGCCAGCAGCTGGATTGGTAAAGTTGAGATATACTTGTCTGAAATCTGGAGCTTTAAAGCCCTTCCCGACAGAGGCTTTAAAGACAATCTTATCAGTTAAATCAAATTGACTGCTAAGCTTTGGTGAAAATTGCGAGCCATATACGTTGCTATGATCATACCTTCCTCCAAAAATTACGCTCCATTTATCAAAAGGTATCCATTCATGCTGAAAAAAACTGTAGCTCGTGTATTGAAATCGTTCTGCTCCATCATCATATCTTGTTGTTTGCACAGACTCACTAATGTAGCCACCTCCTACAGTAAGGATATTCTTATCATTAAAATAATATTCTGCGTTTACTTCGGGACGTAGAAATGATTGGTGCAGTTCGTCATTATAATAAGCACTCCCATCATCTTCAAAACTCAAGTCTGTATTATTTTTGTATTTGGTTACATAAAATCGACCTATCACTTTCAATTTGCTATTAAACCGGTGTGTCACTACCGGATTGACATTCCAGTCTTGTGTATTTCCTTTCCCCGAAGTTTGAATACGGTTATTGCCTTGCAAAACCTCAAAATTAAAGCGCTGATCTTCGTGGAAGAATCTTCCTGCCATGCTTAACTCAGTACGATTGCCCAACTTATAATTGACTTTAGAACTGAAAGTATAGTTGTCGAATGGTGATACAGTATTACCAGGATTCTCTGGAGATAGGTCGTAACCATCTGTGCTGTACCTATTTCCAAACACATACACGCCAAGGTTTTTGTTGGTATAGCTTACATCGCCACCAAGATCCAATGTATTATTACTGCTGTAGCGTGATTTGAAGTTATATTTTGATCCGCTCGGTCTCTCGGTGATAATGTTGATTACTCCGGCCAAGGCCTCCGATCCATATAGGCTTGAAGAGGGACCTTTAACAATCTCAATTTGCTTGATGTTGCCTACAGCCAATCTACTTAGCTCCAATGTGCCAGTATTCCTGCCAATTACTGGCTCACCATCAATAAGTATAAGTGTGTACTCCGGATTGAGGCCCTGAAGTTGAATTCCATTGCCCTGGCCATTCACTTGTGGCACAACCACAAGACCAGTTTGTTCTGTAAGCACATTGTTGAGCCTCAGAGATCCCATCGTTTTGATTCTGAAATTGCTAATCAAAGAAACTGGCATTGGCAAAGCACCCATTGTACGCTCATTTCTTGTCGCAGTAACTATGACTTCATCCAGCTCTCGAGTTCGTAAGGAATCTCCTGCAAACCCAGCTTGAGCCCAAACTTGACCAAAACCGGATAATGTTAGAAAAACGATCGAAAACACTGAAAACCTGCTAAACATGGGCGCAAAGATTGGAATCCTTATTCTCTCTAAATACCTCCATAAGTATAATTTCTATCGGTCTAATTGCACCACTTATAATTTGAACAAATTTTGGTATTTTTGAACCTGAAAAGGCTGAAATCAGTTATAAATCAATATGATTTTTGTCATTTTATAACTAAACATGACCCATTGGAAATAGTTACTAATCCGGAAAATACCCTTGAAGGTAGACTTCGTATACTTTATGATAGGGATGAAATAGTATTGCAAAGTGCTGAAAACAAAGGCTACGAAACGCACACTCATGAAGCCCAACTGAAAAAGGATCTCATTCATTTCTATTTTTGCATGGAGGGTCGTGCAATTTTCGAGTTTGGCCCTCACTATTCAAGGGAAATTGAAGGCAAGAGAAATTACTTTTTTTATAACCCGGAAAAAGACCTTCCGTTTCAAATTAAGCTTGCTCCAAGCACAAGGATGGTCTTCCTTTCTATATCGTTAGAGAACTTACATGGACTTTTCATTCATGATACGTTACACTTTCTGAAGCCGGAAAATGTAAATCGAAAGTTCTATGATGAAAGAGAAATACCAGCCTCATTGATGGTTGTACTTAATCAATTGTTTACTATCAATTTAAGTGAGGCAGCAGAAAAGCTCTATTACCAAGGCAAAGTGCTTGAGTTGCTCAGTCTCTATTTCTCAGAGAAAAAAGGCGACACTGAGAGTTGTCCCTTTCTCAATGACGAGGAAACGGTGCGCAAAATCAAGAATGCCAAGGAGTACCTCTTAAAACATACGGAGACCCCTCCTAGCCTTAAAGAACTGGCAAAAATTGGCGGCCTTAATGAGTATCAACTTAAGGTTGGCTTCAAGCAAATCTATGGAAACACAGTATATGGTTTTCTGCTTGACCATAAGCTGGACAATGCTCACC
>JBATLM010000247.1:0-27305 GCA_049289315.1 Cyclobacteriaceae bacterium | reverse complement strand
TAGCTTCATGGCCTCAATGATGCAAACGGTTTGTCCTTTGGTGATTTTATCTCCAACAGAAACCAATGGAGGTGTGTCCGGGTTTGCAGAACGATAGAACGTACCAATCATAGGGGACTTTATCTCTATCAAGTTATTGCCAACTGGTGCTGCTGCAGCCGATGGAGCGGCAGGTGTGGTTACAGGAGCGGGCGCTGCCGGGGCAGCAACTGCTGCAGGAGCAGCCATCATTTGTGGAGCGGCTGATTTAAGCACCTTTTGATCTGGCTCCCTCTTTACGTGAAGTTTTAATTCTTTTGTTTCAATATTCACTTCATTCAACCCGGATTGGGCAATAAAGTCTATTAGGTCTCTGATTTCTGCAGTTTTCATGTCTGAAGAGTTTTGAACTGATTTCTTTTTTGGAGCTTGCTTTCGCGCCACTTTCACTGATGTTTTTCTTGTCTTTGCCATAAGTTACTTTACTCGTTCTATATAGTCACCGTTTGCTGTATTAATCTTCACATTATCACCTGTATTAATAAACAAAGGCACTCTTACTTCCGCTCCAGTTTCTACTGTTGCGGGCTTTAATGTACGGGTTGCGGTGTCCCCAGACAACCCAGGTTCTGTGTATGTCACATTAAGCACCACATGCGGAGGTGGTTCTGCTATTATTGGTTCTGTTCCGTTTTCAAAAGCAATAATGAGCGTCACTGCTTCTTTGAGGTATTTGAATGAATCGCCTAATAATGCTTTGTCCAGGTATATCTGTTCAAAAGTTTGGTTGTCCATGCACACGAGGCTATCGCCTTCTTCATAGAGATACTGGTATTCTTTTGTTTCCACGCGCAGAAGATCCACTGATTCTCCCGGGCGAAATCTGTTCTCTACAATTTTGCCAGATCGAATGTTTCTCATTTTCACCTGATAAAACGCACGAAGGTTTCCTGGAGTTCGATGTTGGAGTTCCTCCACCTTTACCACTTCGCCATTGTATCGAATAAAATTTCCTTTACTTAAATCAGAAACAGTTGCCATAAAAATCAGCCTATAATTTACAAATGAAATATTTAATAACAAGTGGGATTAATTTGTATCGTAGGACCATCTTACATAGATGGAACCCCATGTAAAACCACCCCCAAACGCAGCAATAATGAGATTATCTCCCTTCTTTAATTGTTTCTCGTAGTCCCATAGCAGCAGGGGAATAGTTCCAGCCGTAGTGTTACCATAGCGTTCAATATTCATCATTACGGTTTCTTCCGAGATGCCCATGCGGGAGGCTGTGGCATCAATAATTCTTTTGTTGGCCTGATGAGGTGCCAGCCAGTTTACATCTTCTGCTTTCAAGTTATTTCGCTCCATTATTTTTGCAGCAATGTCGGCCATATTGGTTACGGCAAACTTGAACACAGCAGAGCCTTCTTGATAAACGTAATGTTCTTTAGCATCTATTGATTCGTGTGAAGCAGGCTTCTTGCTACCACCAGCTTTTATATGCAGGTATTGTGCACCTGATCCATCGCTTTTGTGAATCGAATCTATGATTCCTGTTTCATCTTTTGATGGTTCAAGCAATACGCAACCAGCTCCATCACCAAAGATGATGCAAGTTGTACGATCAGTATAGTCAAGTATGGAGGACATTTTATCTCCACCTATTACGATCACTTTCTTGTGCATACCTGTCTCAATGTATTTTGCACCTGTTGTCAATGCATAGATGAAACCGGAACAGGCAGCACTCACATCAAAACTAAAGGCATTGGTGGCGCCTACCTCCGTGGCTACCAGGTTGGCAGCTGCAGGAAATGGCATGTCTGGGGTGATGGTAGCAAAGATGATAAGATCAATCTCTTTTGGGTCTGTGTTGGTTTTGGCAAGCAGTTCTTTCACGGCCATGGCACCCATATAAGATACCCCAAGGTCTTCACCCTTTAAAACCCTTCGTTCTTTTATTCCTGTGCGAGAGGTAATCCAATCATCGGAGGTTTCAACCATTGTTTCCAATTCCTTATTGGTAAGGATATAATCAGGAACATATCCTCCTACTCCTGTAATCGCTGCTTTGATATTACTCATTGGTTTTTTTGATTGGGTGTTTACCTGTCTCGTTTAAAAAACAAATGCCCGGTTATATTAACCGAGCATTTCGTTCAACGTATTTTTTCTAATCCTTTTCTGTTGTAAACAACAGAAAGGTCAGACTAAACCTTTTTAGATTAAGGAGATTCATGACTTAGGCCAAAACCTCTTTCTCCATTACTACATTGCCTTTGTAATAGAGCTTACCTTCAAGCCAAAAAGCACGATGGGGCAAATGATGCTCACCTGTAGTAGGGCAAATAGTAAATTGCTTTGGTTCAGCTTTGTAGTGTGTTCTTCTTTTATCTCTTCTCTGTTTCGAGATTTTTCGTTTTGGATGTGCCATGCCTAAATTGTTTTTACTTTAATTTTTTTAACTTTTCCCATATTGGATCTACTTCATCTTCACCTTTATCATCAGGCGCTGAACTGTAGACCATTTTTCCTTCACCGCTTTCATCTTCATCTTTGAATCTAGGGTGTAATCTTTTCATTGGTATTGACAATACAATGAATTCATAAATAAACTGCCCCAAATCAAGGCTTACGCGATCTCTATTGATCAAAATGATCTCATCCGTTAGTTCTTTATCTTCCTCCCCATATTTGAAAAGGATTCTATTCTCCTGTTGAATAGGAAAATCGAATGGATCCAGACTTCGGTCGCACGTTAACTTCGCGATGCCTTCAATTTTAAAATCAGCTTCAATGAACGTTTCGTGCTTATCCAACACGACTTCTACGCTGAAATGACCACTTGGGAGATAACCTTGCCCATAATGCTGCAAAAACTCATCACCCAGCTCAAAACTGAAGTGATGGACTTTTAACTCAAGTCCTATGATGTTAATGCTAAGCGGTTTCACCCTTTAGGGTCTTAAAATTAGCGGGCAAATTTATGACGTTTTACGGGATTTTCCCCTTCTGAAATTGATTTTCTTGTGACTGTCGCCAGCATTTCAACCTGTATTTACCGTTTGCTATACATATTCAGCAAAAATGCGCTTTTTTAGCCCTTCTTTGGTCATATTCTCCCTTTCTTTAACCATAAAATCAACTACACTTTTTTTGAACCCTAATTTGATAGCTACACCCCGGCAGAAGATAAGTTCACTTTCAAAGAGTTTATGATCTGCAAAAATTAATTCAATACAGCCGTATAAGTACAGGAACTTTTGATCATCGGAGAGAGCCCCCAAAGAGCCGATGGGCTCTGGGTTCCTGATAAGGTCATTAACAGTATCCTCAGGGAAATTGCGGTCTTTTGCAATTTTATAAATCATTTCGCGCTCAACTTTAGCAAAATGCTTGTCAGCCTCAGCCAATTGAATGAGTATGTTGAGCTGCTTTTTGGTTACAATGTCCATTGTTTTGCTTTACACCAAAGCTAGTGATTAATGATGGCTAACAGAACTCACTGTTGTCCACATCTTACATGAGTCGTCTTTTTATTGTTTTTCTGCTAATTGCGTGGCTCGGTGTTTTGCAATGTCGGCAGCTAGATATATTGCCTGCCTCATCGAGCTTTCATCTGCAATGTTTTTGCCTGCTATATTGTAGGCAGTGCCATGGTCAGGCGAGGTCCTGATCACAGGAAGCCCAGCGGTAAAGTTCACCCCAGTTTCAAAAGCAAATGACTTGAATGGAATGAGTCCTTGATCGTGGTACATGGCGATGATGCCATCGTATTTTTTGTGCTGACCAGCAGCAAAAAAACCATCAGCAGGAAATGGGCCGAAAACCAATTTTCCTTTGTTTTTCAAATCGATAATAACAGGCCTGATGGTATCATTTTCTTCTGACCCAATCAAGCCACCATCTCCGGCATGCGGATTGAGTCCAAGCACGGCAATCTTAGGTTTGCTGATGTTGAAATCGTTTTTAAGTGAAAGCTCTAACAGCCTGATTTTTAGTTCCACTCTTTCTTTGCTGATCAAACCTGGTACTTCCTTTAAAGGCACATGCTCGGTCACTAGCCCCACGCGCAATTCTTGTCCAGTCATTAGCATAAGACTTTCTGTAGCCTTAAACTCATGAGTGAGGTATTCGGTGTGGCCGGTAAATGGAAAAGCATCACCGTGCATGGTACTCTTGTCGATAGGGCCAGTAACAAAAGCATCAATTACGCCACCCTTCACTTCTTCCACTGCTTTTTGCAAGGATAAAAGCGCTCCCCTGGCTGATTCAACCGAGGGTTTCCCGGGATTGATCTCAATAACATCATCCCAACAGTTGACCACGTTGATTGATTTAGGAAAAAACTGTCCTGTGTTTTTTACCTGACTGTAGTTGAGCTCCTCCAAATTCATTTGTTTTCTATAAAAAGATAGAACCCTGGTGGATCCATAAATTACAGGTGTTATCATTTGAAGCAGACGGTTATCTGCCAAAGCCTTAATAATGACTTCCGGACCAATGCCGTTAAGGTCTCCCAATGTTATCCCAATTTTAGGTTTCTCCTGATGCTTGCTCATCTCTTTTTAGAATTGAAGTATATCCGCAATTTAACCGTAATTATGCAATAGAAGTTTTTCTGTTGTATAATTTGCTCGATGTTGTCATTGGATGTCTGTAATCTTGCAGGTATACGTTAATTTTCGGCCGACTTTTTGAACGAATGGTAAGACCCAAAAAATCTCTCGGACAACATTTCCTGAAAGATCAGAATATTGCGATGCAAATTGTAGATGCATTGCAGGTGGATGATGGGAAACCTGTGGTAGAAATAGGACCGGGCACCGGTGTGCTTACGCAGTATCTATTGAAAAAAGATATCGATTTAAAGTTAGTCGAGATAGACCGGGATTCTGTGGCCTACCTCAAAAAGCATTTTCCAAAATTGCAGGAGAACCTGATAGAAGGTGACGTGTTGAAAATGGATTGGAGTGTGATTGCTGACAAGTCATTCCATGTGATTGGCAATTTTCCATATAATATCTCCTCGCAGATTTTTTTTAAAGTATTGGAGCATCGGGATCAGGTGGATCAGGTGGTGTGTATGTTGCAAAAGGAAGTAGCTGAGAGAATTGCTTCAGACAAGGGGAATAAGGTATATGGTATACTCAGTGTGCTCTTGCAGGCGTACTATGACATTGAGCTTTTATTTAGGGTGCCACCTGATGTTTTTTTTCCTCCTCCCAAGGTAATGTCTGCGGTTATTCGCCTAAAAAGGAACAAGACTGAGCGGTTGGATTGTGATGAAAAAAGATTTAAAGCAGTAGTAAAGCAGGCGTTCCAAACTAGGCGTAAAACATTACGCAATGCACTGAAAAGCTTTAATTTGCCACCCTCGATTACGTCAATGGAACTACTTAGTTTAAGGGCAGAACAATTGTCGGTAGCCGATTTTGTTTTTTTGACACAGCAAATTGAAAAGTCGGATGGTTGAATCCGTTGCATTTGGCCTTACAAAGGAATTCCGTGATCGGTTTCAGCAAGCACTGGATGAACAAGACAGGGCCTTTATTCAGCACAATCTTGAGGGAGTAAATGCGGCTGATATTACCGCGCTATTGTATGAATTCGACAGTGAGGAGTCAAAGTATGTACTCGACTTACTTGATGTTGAAATAAGAGCGGAAATAATCACAGACCTTGATAGCGATGCGCGCATTTCATTTTTAAAAACTTATCCTCCCGAGGAATTAATAAAAATCATTGATCACCTCGATTCCGATGATGCAGCTGATATCCTGAATGAACTTCCCATAAAAATACGGGAGGAAGTTCTTGCGGGGTTGGATCAGGTATTGCGCTCGCAGGTAATCGATCTATTGCGCTACGATGAGAATGTGGCGGGTGGGCTGATGGCAAAGGAATTGATCACAGCTCGTGTCAGCTGGACTGTAGTACAAAGCATTGAGGAGATTCGTAAACAAGTAGAGCATGTATCCAAGTTTTATGCAGTATATGTAGTAGACGATTTTAATAAATTACTAGGAAAAGTTTCGCTCCAAAAATTGATATTGACCGATTCCGGTACGTTGGTTAAGGATATTTATGATCCAGAAGTGATTTCAGTGGAAACACATCTTGAAGACACTGAAGTGGCGGGTATTATGCGCAAGTATGACCTTGAATCGGTTCCGGTTGTGAATGTGTATGGTCAGCTAGTGGGGCGAATTACCATTGATGACGTGGTAGATGTAATTACTGAGCAAGCAGAAGAAGAGAGGCAGCTGATGTCTGGTATCAGTGAAGACGTAGAGGAGGACGATAGCATTTGGAGGCTTACACGGGCGCGCTTGCCTTGGTTGATCATTGGTATCGTAGGTGGTCTAATAAGTGTTCAGTTTATCGGATTGTTTGAGGGAGACTTACTTCGCATTACGGCTATTGCTTTTTTTATTCCATTGATTCAGGCAACGGGTGGCAACGTGGGTATTCAATCTTCATCTATCGTGGTGCAGAGTTTGGCCAATCCAAGGTTTGTTGAAGAAGGACTCTTGGGAAGATTATTAAAAGTCTTTGTTGTAGCTATTTTAAATGGTTTTTTGTTGGCGCTGATCGTATTGGCAGCCAATATGTTGTTGGGCGGTGAAAGCAATAGGCTTTTTATAGTCGTTTCCATTGCGCTTTTTGCAGTGGTGTTGGCGGCATCACTTATCGGCACAGTAACTCCTTTGGTTTTAAATAAGTTGGGGTTTAACCCAGCACTCGCCTCTGGGCCATTTATTACTACTATCAACGATTTGCTTGGGTTGGGTATTTATTTCCTAACCATCCATTTGGTTCTGTAAAGGAGGTTTTCTGCTTCTGAAATATCCTGTTGTAATGTTTAGGTTGATGTAATATTGTTTATGAAATTAAACAATGCCCTACACCGAATTAATCTATTTTTGCACTTGGATGCCTGATTAAATGGGTTTGAAAAGATGTCGCTAGGGGAAAATATAATTAAGAGATCGCGCGAGCATTACAACAATATTGTTGAGAAACCTCTTCTTACATCAGCTATTGTGTTGATTCTGATATCGATAATCGTTTTATCGTTTAGTCTAAAATATTATATAAACGACTTTGATGCATTCTGGCCACAAATCTTGGCGGAAGCGCATGGTATGATTTTCGATATTGCAATCATTGGTATTCTATTGTTCTGGTTGAACCAAAATGGAGAAACCAGGCAGCGTATCAGAACTTACAAAGATGAAATTGACGATTTTCGTCTTTGGGAATCAGATGAGGCGGCCTTCCGAACTGTCGGTAACCTGAAAAGGTTAAACCGTCACGGTATTTGTGAAATTAATCTGGTGAATTGCTACCTCGCTCGCACCAATTTAAACTATGTGAACTTAAAGGGTTCCAACCTTAACTCTGCCAATATTTCAAATTCATCATTAATTGAATCTAATCTTGAGAACACGAGATTAAATCAAACTAACCTTGAGAACACAAATTTAAATCAGGTGAATTTGAGGGGAGCGTACGCCAGTGGATCTAATTTTAACGATGCGTTTTTAATTAAAGCGCAATTAGAAGGGGCGTTTCTTATCAAAACAAGTTTTAGAAACGCCTTTCTTATGGAGGCAAACCTTCAAAATAGCTACCTGATGGGTGCGGATTTTGAAAATGCCAGCTTGTATAAAGCAGACCTGCGTGGGGTAAAAGGACTTACTATTGATCAGCTTTCAAAAGCAAAAACTTTGTACCTGGCTAAATTTGATGATGCTTTTTTTGATGAAATTAAAATGAATATCCCTGAATTGGTGGGCGGCTAATTCGGTAATTCACACATTTGATTTAGTCGAATATTCAATTACTTTTGTATAGAAGTTATGACAACGGTTTCCGCCATGAAGCCGTTGTTTCTTTTTTTCAAAGACGTCCCAGGAAGGAGATAAGTAAAAACAAGTGATTATGAGTGCAAAGATTTCTTACTACACGAAGGAAGGACTGGAAAAACTAAAAAATGATTTGAACCAGTTAAAATCAAAAGGCAGAGCTGATATTTCACGACAAATTGCAGAAGCAAGAGATAAAGGTGACTTGAGCGAGAATGCAGAGTATGATGCGGCCAAAGATGCACAAGGGCACTTGGAAGCACGTATTGCAAAATTGGAAGGATCTTTAAGCAATGCACGCGAAATAGACGAAAGCCAATTGGACTCTTCGACAGTATCTATTCTGTCTAGAGTAACTATCAAAAACAAAAAAAATGGAGCCAGCTTTACTTATACACTCGTGTCTGAGGAAGAGGCAGATTTAAAGCAGTCTAAAATCTCAACGCAGTCGCCCATTGGACAAGGGTTGTTGGGTAAGGAAAAAGGGGACACCGCAAAAATCAAAACTCCCGCGGGAGAAATAGAATTTGAGATTGTTAAAATAGAAATATAGTCAACCCTGTATGGCCAGTCTTTTTACAAAAATTATTAACCGGGAAATACCAGGACACATTGTAGCTGAAGACGATCAGTTTATTGCTTTCTTGGATATTATGCCGTTGGTGAATGGTCACACACTAGTAGTGCCTAAAAAAGAATTGGATTATATTTTTGATCACGATAACGCAACACTTGAAGCCATGATGGTGTTTGCTAAGAAAGTTGCTGTTTCCATTAAGAAAACCGTTCCGTGTAAGAGAGTGGGAGTTGCGGTGATCGGTCTTGAAGTGCCACACACTCATATGCACCTGGTGCCGATGCAGACTATGGACGATATCAATTTTACCAGGCCTAAACTTAAGCCTACGTCTGAAGAACTGGCAGCTACTGCCAAAAGAATCCAGGAAGGCTTTGCCATCTAATCCATTCCAGTTTGATATCAATCACCCCACTTTGCTGTTGGATAAGCAAAAGTGCATTCAGAATATTGATCGACTGGTTGAGAAAGCAAAAAAGAGTAATGTAAATCTAAGGCCTCACTTTAAGACCCATCAATCGCACGAGGTAGGTGGTTGGTTTAAGGAGCGAGGTATTACCTGCTGTACTGTGTCGTCACTAAAAATGGCGCAATATTTTTCTGAGGGTGGATGGAATGATATTACTGTGGCATTTCCACTCAACTACCTGGAAGTAGATTTGGTCAATGCGCTAGCATCAAAAATAAAACTCAATCTGCTGGTTTCTGTGGACGAGGTACTTCCCCAACTATTAAAGAAATTAAAAGGTAAGGTTGGAATCTTTATTGAAATAGATTCGGGTTATCACCGCACTGGCATCGATCCTTCGGATATCAAAGGGATTGAAAGCGTCATTAGCGATATCGAGTCATCACCCCTACTTGAATTTAAAGGATTTTTGAGTCATGCAGGTCACACCTACAAGTGCACCACAAAAGCTGCTGTGGAGAAAATTTACCGGGAGGAGGTAAGCCTATTAAATGATTTGAAAAATAGGTACAATACAGAATACCCTGATCTGAAACTATCTGTGGGTGATACACCATCAGCAAGTTTGGTGGAAGATTTCTATGAGATAGATGAATTGCGCGCTGGGAACCTAGTGTTTTATGATCTCACTCAGGCAAAAATAGGTTCTTGTGATTTGGATAAAATAGCCATAGCCCTTGCCTGTCCGGTGGTAGGGACTTACCCCGAACGAAGTGAAATTATTATCTATGGAGGAGGCGTTCATTTCTCCAAAGATTTTATAACATATGAAAGCGGTGCTATTAGCTATGGAACTGTAGTGTTGTTAAATAGCAATGGATGGGAGCTACCTCCAACGGAAATGTTTGTGAAAGCATTATCACAAGAGCATGGCATCGTTCATGCAAATGCAGAAAGTATCTATAAAATAAAGCCTGGGGATTTGTTAGGAATTCTTCCTGTGCATTCATGCCTAATGGCGGACGCTATGGGAAGCTACGTGACACTGAAAGGTGATCGAATATCCAGATTATCCTAGTCTTGAATAAAATCAATATCCACATCTAACGGATAGCGCATCAAGTGACCGAGTGCCTCTTGTACGGTCATACCTTCAAATAATACTTTGTACAATCTGTCTGTGATAGGAGCCCTAACTTTATAATAGTCAGCGCATTTTTTTACGATGCGAATCGTGTTTACTCCCTCGGCCACTTCATGCAAGTCGCCTAGTATTTGCGTAAGTGTTTCGCCTTTTGCTAATCTGTAGCCAACGGTGAAGTTTCTACTCATTGGGCTGTTGCAGGTGGTGACAAGGTCTCCGATCCCAGCTAGCCCAAGAAAAGCTTTTGTGTTTCCGCCAAGGGCTCGCCCTAAATAGATCATTTCTACAGCACCTCGACTTATGAGCAGGCCTTTTGCATTTTCTCCATAGCCCAAGCCATTGAGTGCACCGGAAGCAATGGCGATAATATTCTTTAGCACCCCGGCCATTTCAACTCCTGTCAGGTCATTATTTCCGTAAACTTGAAAGCGATCATTTCTGAGGAGTTTTTTTCCTATCTGAATCACTTCTTGGAACGGGCTGGCGATTACTGTGGCACTTGGTTGGCGTTGTGCCAATTCTTTAGAAAGGTTAGGTCCTGCAAGGCATCCTACGCGCACTACTACACTTTCTTCCTTTATTACCTCGCTCATGGTTTTCACATGCTCACGGGTGAGCACCTTCATGGTCTCCACGGTTTGTCCTTTAGGCAGCTTTATGTCGAAGCCCTTGGTGCCGTGGATCATGATATGATAGGGGTGAAGGTAAGGAGAGAGGTTCTTCATCATTGCCCGAAAGTGAGCTGCGGGCACAATGGGAAATAACACATCACACTCCTTGGCGAGGTAGGCCATATCATTGGTAGCCGTTACTTGCTCATTAAAAACATGACCTCTATTCTCTCGGTTTTCTTGGATGTGTTTGACCACGTTGGGGTCGCGGGCATACAAGAGCACTTTCGTTTGAGAGGACAAGATGTTGGCAATGGCCGAACCGAAATTTCCTGCACCTATTACCCCAACAGGTTTATCAGATAAATTTCTCAAGGTCATAACCTGTCAGGCGATTGTGATAATAGTAGAGTACGGTAAGGTCGCGGGTAATGATATTTCCTTTTTTGTTCTTAAGCAGCGGGCGTTTAAGGTGAAAGGTTCCTACATTATCAAGTCCGTGCTGAATAACCTCGTCAGCTTTGCCCTTAAAGTGAGTGGCGTAGTTGATTTTGTTTTCATCCTTGAGCCTGTATACTTGCTTTCTTAATCGTTTAAAGGTCTCTTTAAATTCAGCATACTCAATTTCAAGATCTTCTTCAGGAAGTCTAAGTACACTAAACAGATCCAGCTTGGGAAATTTCTTCATCCACATTTCAAAGGCTACAAAAGCGACCAAGTGACTCGAAAAAGCCCTATGGATACGGTGATACTCTTTTGCGATTTTATTACCCAACATGCGTGTGTATTCATCTTCACGCTGCAAGTCCACACTCACCTTACCATTAGAAATGAAATAGTCTCTGGTGTCAATAATTCTCCCCTGTGCATCAAGGCTGTTACCATCGCTGTCTACATAATTACCAAGCACATCCAGTCCAGGGCCTATTGAAACAGAGATATTAGAACCCTTTGTGAAAAACTTGAACATAAACTTGAGCAACTGCATGCTGCCATAGTTGTCTTGCTCAGGAAAATATCTGTCTTGCCCTTTTACATGAAGGTAATCTTCAATTAGGTCGGGAGCCTCTAAAACGAAATTATAATTCAGCGTAACGGGAACAACGAAAATTTTTCTTACTTCTTCACCCTGATTGGGTTTATCGAGATAGAGATTTCTCTGCGCCTCTACTGAAGTACTCAACAAGCCTAAGCGCAAACGAGATTCAATCGCTCCAGATCGTGACCGAGTACCTCCAGGAAAGAAAAGGCTATGAGCTCCTTTTTGAAGTGCTATATTGGAATACATTTTAAGCGTCTCAAGGTAGGGCAGGTTCTTTTTTCTGCGGTCTACTTTGTAGGCCCCAAGACTATTCATGAAATAGGCAATGATTTTAATATTGAACAGGTTGAGACCTGCTCCGTAAAGAAATGCCGGCAAGCCTAAAGAATGGATCACCCAGCCAATCAAAACAGAATCGAGGTTACTGAAATGAGTGGGAACCATAACAACGGTTCCTTTTTTAGCAAGCTTGCGAATCATTTTTGCCTTGCCTACGATATGTATTTTATCGCGTAGGGCGTACTTACTTCTAAATATGGCTCCGAATTTTTTTACCCGCGCACCATTGAGTAATCGTCTGAATCCAAATTTGATTACTGCCCTGGCAACTTTGTAAGAGCTTGGCTTAAAGTTGCCGGCAATTTCATTGGCATACCGATAGCTGATTTTTTTTAGAATTTCATCTTCCCTATTGGGAGTTTCATTCTCAGCCTTATTATTCAATTCAACAAGGTCATTCTTGATGTCGGCCCAAAAAGCACCCTCATCTGCAGGATCAACGCGCCACCGGTTTCGTTTCATCCGGTTTTGCTCACGATAAACAGTAGCTTCCAGCTCATCGATGAGCTGTTTGCGAGTGGGGCGTAACTCCTTAATCCGGGTTACGGATTTCTCTGTCACCTCCTCTAAAAATTCCTTCCGATTTTTACTGAGCTGATAAACAGGCCAGTTGGGTATCCCGTCAAGGATCGGTTCGTATCCTATATTTTTGTTCTTCTTTTCAACAATCTCCATCAACTATCTGGACAGGTGAACCCCAAAGATAAACCAGATTGGGGATTAGACTAAAATGGGGTGAAATATAAAACCGATAAAAGCCCGAAATACAGGTATTTACCATATTTCACCTTAACTAGATTTTTTCTAAGGCCTTGCCAAGAGATTGGGCCATATCTTCAAACCTGGCGATGCTTTCAGAAATGAAATCTTCATTCACTACTTTTTTCAAATCCTCTTCAGATGCCAGGTCATATTCTTGAATTTTAAACGTTTGCTCAAATGGGCCAGCTTCCAATTTGATCAGGTACCTGTTGTTCCAATGAAAAAATGTGATGTTGCAACTTTTATGCACGATATTTCCGATTACTCTCATGGTTGATTTTTAATCCATTTAAAAATAGGTAGACATTACCTTAGTGCCTTTCAATGATTGCGAATAGGTAACAGGCCAATGTGGAATATTGTCTCAAAAATTTGTTGATTATATTATAAAGAAGTGCCTCCATTGTGCGTTCTATGGTAGACAAGTTGCGGTATTTTGCGATTGGTGTAACCTATTCTCCCGCATTATTGTTGTAAATTTAATCCGATTTTGACTGAATGGGCGTAACGAGCAAAAAATCTCTTTTATTCATCTTTTTCTTCGTGATGGGTACTTTACTTTTGTCGACAACGGCAAAGGCTACCCATTTGCGTGCGGGTGAAATTACCGTTCAGCGACTAAGTTGTACTGGGCTCACTTTTCGAATTACAATAACCGTTTACACCAACACGGGCTCTGATATAAAATTCGGAGAAGGCCTTTTGGATTTTGGAGACGGCAGTGATCCGCATACCACTCCTATTGTTGAAAACACACTTCGCCCTGATCTTGGGCCGGAGGTAGCAACCGTATCGTATTCAATTAACCATACTTTTGGCGGGCCAGGCAAGTATGTGATAAGTTATCTGGAGCCTAATCGCAATGCAGGCATTTTGAATATGATCAACTCGGTAGAAACAAGATTCTATTTGGAGACAGTCATCAATATCGACCCATTTCTTGGATGCAGTAATTCACCACTCCTACTAGTGCCTCCTATTGATAAGGCATGTACAGGTGCAGCATGGTTTCACAACCCTGGCGCTTACGATCCGGATGGAGACAGTCTGTCCTTTGAGTTTGCTATCCCTAAAAGGGAACAAGGGCAATTTGTAAATGGCTACCGTGATCCTAATGCACAAGAGTTTTACAGCCTTACCGGAATAGATTATTCTACCGCCAATGAGGACCAAACGGGACCTCCTACTTTTGAAATAGATGCTCAAACAGGTACGATAGTCTGGGACTCTCCGGGGGCTCCAGGAGAATATAATATAGCGTTTCTCATCAAGGAGTGGCGCAAGATCAAAGGAGCCTGGATTCTCTTAGGCTATGTAACCCGTGATATGCAGATCATTGTTGAAGATTGTAATAACCAACGTCCAGAACTGCAGGTGCCACCGGATATTTGTGTGGAAGCAGGAACAATTATTAATGAAGAGATATTGGGTTTCGATCCGGATTTAGACAGCGTGAAGATTGAAGCATTTTCGCAATTGTTTGGGATCGCACCATCCCCAGCTACTTATACCCCCAATCCTCCTAAATTTCAGTCAACCTCTGGGCCGGGTCAAGCCAAGCTTACTTTCAATTGGGAAACCCAATGCGAACATATTAAGGATCAGCCCTATCAGGTAGTGTTTAAAATTTCCGACAAGAATATTCCCAGCTTGGTTTCCTTTCAAACCTGGAACATTACTGTAGTAGCGCCTGCACCCGTGTGGGTGGACGCACAAGTGGATCTTGGCAACAGGGCCACAGATCTGGCCTGGGAATCCTATGCCTGCACCAATGCTGAAATAATTCAAATATGGAGAAGGGTAGATCAGTTTGCCTTTACACCACCTGAGTGCGTTACCGGGATGCCGGATTTCCTTGGGTATACGCAGATAGCCGAAGTAGATGCCACTGTAACGACTTACCGAGATTCTAATGGTGGAAAAGGGTTGGCTCCTGGAGCTGCCTATTGCTATCGACTGGTGGCTACGTTTCCTTTTCCTGGAGGAGGGGAAAGTTATGTGTCGGATGAAATTTGTATCCCACCGATTTTGGCGGATGCACCTGTGATCACCAATGTAACTGTAGACAGAACATCAAGCACCGATGGGCAAATTACTGTAAAATGGAGATCCCCTTTTGATGTTGACAAAGTACAATTCCCACCTCCTTACTCTTATGAGGTATTGCGCGCGCAAGGGTTTTCAAGTGCTTTGCAAATAGTGAAACCTCATCCAGGAAGATTGTCTGACTCAACCTTTGTGGATACGCCTTTAAATACAGAAGAAACTGTATATAACTATCGGATCATTGCCTTTGACGCCAACAATACAAGAGTAGACACATCAGCGACAGCTTCTTCGGTGAGGCTTGAGGCAGGTTCTGAATTTGAACAAATATCATTGGCTTGGGCTGCGGATGTACCCTGGAGCATCCAAACTCAGGATTACCCCATGCACTTAGTATACCGAGGTCCTGCAGGTGCTACGGAAAGTCAATTGGTATTGATTGACAGTGTGAATGTAAATGAAAAGCAATTCAGTTATGTAGACGCAGGTCAGTTCAATGGTGTCCCGCTTGATAATACACAAGTGTATTGCTACAGAGTACTCACCAGAGGAGCGTATGGTAATTCGGAAATTGATGAACCACTTTTGAATTACTCTCAGATTATTTGTGCTCAGCCCAATGACGATGAAGCTCCTTGTACTCCCGAATTGGCGATAATTGCCCGTAACTGTGATGAATTCTTTTCGAGCAATTCCTGTGAACCGCAAACTTTCTCTAATACCCTGCAATGGAAACGGCCTGAGGACGCTGCATGTCGCGCTGACATTCGTAGCTACAACATTTACATTGCTAACAAAGTAGGTGATCCTTTTGAACCCTATGTTACCAATGTTAAGGACACCTTCTTCATTGATACCAACCTTCCATCCTTTGCAAGGTGCTACAAAATCTCTGCTGTAGACAGGTCAGGCAATGAAAGTGAACTGAGCGAAGAGTTTTGTTTTGACAATTGTCCGTATTATGAATTGCCCAATGTTTTTTCGCCTAATGGTGATTGCTACAACTCCAGTTTTAAAGCATTTGATAATGTGAAGTTGGATGAGAACTCTTTTGATCCCTGTGGTTCAAAAAGAGATATTGTGGATATTAGAAGTAAGTGTGCACGATTTGTAGAAAGAGTAAGCTTTGCTGTTTTTGATCGTTGGGGGAAAGAGCTTTACACCTATACATCAGGAGGTGAACGCACCATCTATATTAACTGGGATGGTAAAGATAATTCAGGCGCAGAAGTACCCGGTGGCGTTTATTTCTACTCAGCGGATGTAATATTTGACGTAGTAGATCCATCTCAAAAAAGCAAAACTTACAAGGGATGGGTGCACCTGATACGGTAGTAAACACTGTTGTATTGTTTGATGGTGTTTGTAATCTCTGCAATGGATCAGTTCAGTTCATTATAAAACGAGATAAAGCCAGTAAATTTCATTTCGCTGCCCTCCAATCGAAATACGGTCAATCTCAATTAAATCAATTGGGTATTCCATCAGCTTCACTTCAAAGTATTGTGCTTTTAAAAGGCGATCGGTTTTATCAACGCAGCAATGCGGTGCTTGAAATCGCCAGAATGTTGGGAGGGTTTTGGCCTGTATTATATACTTTCAAAATTGTTCCCGCATTTTTTCGCGACTGGATATACACTGGTATTGCTAACAACCGATACCGGTGGTTTGGGCGGCAAGATCAATGTATGATTCCAACACCTGCACTCAAGGCGCGATTCCTGGACTAGTCTTGGTTTCTTAATTTTGTTATTATTTTTACCTTGACGATGGTTGACAATGACCATCAATAAGAATTCCAGAATCCAGTAAACCAGAATCAAGTTTTAATTATGAACGCATATATATTTCCAGGACAAGGCGCACAGTTTGTAGGCATGGGCAAAGACCTTTATGAAAACCCATCCGTCAAAAATATTTTTGATGACGCCAACAAAATTCTTGGGTTCAACATTACCGACATTATGTTTGGTGGAACTGCTGAAGAATTAAAGCAGACCAAAGTAACGCAACCAGCTGTTTTTATTCATTCCATAGCGGTAGTGAAAGCAGCACAGGAATTTACCCCCAATATGGTGGCTGGCCATTCTTTGGGTGAGTTTTCCGCACTGGTAGCTAACCAAACGCTTTCTTTTGAAGATGGACTTCGCTTGGTATCCCAGCGTGCTATTGCCATGCAAAAGGCCTGTGAGATCAATCCATCAACCATGGCGGCCATTCTTGGGCTTGATGATCATGTGGTAGAGGAAGTGTGTGCAGGTATTGATGAGGTGGTTGTAGCTGCTAATTACAACTGTCCCGGTCAGCTTGTAATATCTGGTTCTATGAAGGGGATAGAAGTAGCCTGTGAAAGATTAAAAGAGGCTGGTGCTAAGCGTGCTCTTCCTCTTCAGGTGGGAGGAGCTTTTCACTCCCCATTGATGGAGTCAGCTCGCGAGGAGCTGGCTGCTGCCATTGATGCAACTCACTTTAATCAGCCCATTTGCCCTGTTTATCAAAATGTAAATGCAGTGCCATCCACGGATGTGGCCACCATCAAAAGTAATTTGAATGCTCAATTAACCGCACCCGTTCGTTTTACCCAATCTGTTCAAAACATGGTAAAAGATGGGGCGAAAACATTTATCGAATGCGGGCCAGGTAAGGTATTACAAGGACTTGTAAAGAAGATTTCACCAGAGGTGGAGGTGAGAAGCCTTTAAATACCTGATCTAGTTTATTGGTACGTATGGCCATACTTCCAGCTTGTCAGGACATTCAGCCAGCAACTCCTCAATAGTTTTATTCAATGCAGGGTGGATAAGCTTAGGAGCAATTTCCATTAAAGGCAATAAAGTAAACCTGCGCGAAGGAATGCCGGGATGCGGCACTGTAAGGTGCTCATCATCAATTACCTCATCCCCATAAAACAAAATATCAAGGTCAATTATACGCTCACCCCACTTTACCTTTCTCTGTCTTCCTAATGTGGTTTCAATCAACAATAGTTTTTCCAATAAGGATTGTGGATCGATGTGTGTTTTTAGCGTGATTACCTGATTGAGGAAATCGGGTTGGTCTTCTTTACCCCAGGCTGCTGTTTCATATACTTTGGAAGAGTAAAGAATGGTGCCGATTTTATCGCCTATGTGCCCACGAGCCATTGAGATGTTGGTCTCCCGGTGGCCAAGGTTGGTGCCAAGAAGTATATAGATGGTTTTTTGCATTTACTGAATAGTAGTAGCAAAAATAGTATTTCATGCGAAATCCCTTGTAATCATTTCAAGTATTGAATAGCCCAATGAATAAGGGGATACTCCCTCTGTTTAACTAAATTTGTAGCCCAAAGTTTATGTTATGGGATTCTTCAAAAATTTCTTTGCCTCTTGCCTGGGCTCAATTGCAGCTCTGATTATCATTATTTTTCTGGGTGGAATGATCTTTTCATTCATTATCTCTAGTGGAAATGAAGTGGCAGTGAGTGATAACTCCGTTTTGTACCTGGATCTGGCAGCTCCAATCGTAGAGCAGGCTGTAGACGATCCTGTTGCTGAAATGATCACTGGAGGGCAACAGTCCATAGGGTTACTTCAACTCAAAGAAGCGATTGCTTTCGCAAAAAATGATACTAAGATCAGAGGGATATACCTCAATACAAGTTTTCTAATGGCCGGCTCCGCCACTGTTGAAGAGATAAGAGAGTCACTTGAAGATTTTAAAAAAGAAGGAAAGTGGGTGGTTGCCTATGCTCCTGCCTACACAGAAAGTTCTTATTACCTATCCAGTATTGCCGATAGGGTGTATATGAATCCTGCGGGCCAGCTTGAACTGAACGGAATGGCAATAGAGGTAATGTTTTTCAAGGGCATGTTGGATAAGTTGGAGATAAAACCACAGGTATTTAGGGTAGGGGATTTTAAAAGTGCAGTTGAGCCATTTGTGAGGGAGAACCTAAGCGAAGAAAACAGATTGCAACTGAATTCATTAATCAACGGTATCTATGACGAGATGTTGGCAGGAATATCCAGCACTCGCAACATACCTTTAACAGAACTCAAGGAGTTGTCCAATAAGATGACCATACGCTCAGCGGAAGAAGCGGTGGCTTATGGACTGGTAGACTCACTTTATTATGATGATCAGGTACGGGATGAAATACGGGATCGATTGGATTTGGGTAAGGATGAAGATATCAATTTTATCCGTTTTAATACCTATCGCAAAAGTGTTGTTCCATCTACTGCCCGAAATGAAATAGCGGTGATCATTGCCGATGGTGATATTATGCCGGGCAAGGCAGAGAATGGTATTGTTGGAGCCACCACTATTGTGAAGGAACTAAGAAAGGCCAGAACGGATGACAGGGTAATGGCCATTGTACTGCGCGTAAATAGTCCGGGTGGTGTCTATCAGGCAGGGGATGAGATGTGGAGGGAAATAGTATTGGCTACTAAAGAGAAGCCAGTCATTGCTTCTATGTCTGACTATGCGGCCTCCGGTGGTTATTACATGGCCATGGCGTGCGATACCATTGTGGCGCAACCTACCACCATTACGGGATCGATTGGTGTGTTTAGTGTGTTGTTTGATATGAGTGGCTTTCTGGAGAATAAAATTGGCATTACTACGGAAGAGGTAAAAACCGGAGAGGTAGGAGGACTAACCATAACCCGGCCCCTTACTGATGTAGAAAAAAATATCTGGCAAAAACAGACGGATGAAATTTATGAGATTTTTACGCGCAAAGCGGCAGAAGGGAGAAACATGAGCCAGGATGATATTAAGAAAATAGCATCGGGCAGGGTATGGACAGGAGCGCAAGCCAAAGCCAATGGATTGGTAGATGTGTTAGGTACTTTCAATGATGCGGTTGACCTGGCTGCTGCAAGTGCAAAGATAGGTGAAGACTATCGCGTCCGTTATTATCCTCAACCCAAAAGCTTTTTGGAGCAGCTCACTGGCGACTGGGAAGAAGAAGTAAGAACCCGCGCTTTAAAAAGTGAAATGGGAGATACCTATCACTTTTATCAGAAATGGGAAAAGGTAAAACGCTATCAGGGGGTGCAGGCAAGATTTCCCTTTGAGATGGAGGTGAGGTGATTAGTTTGTACAATAAAAAAAGGCAACTCCAAAGAGTTACCTTTTGCTGCAGCATTAATGAATATTTTTTACCAACTAGTTTGGTTAGATTCGGTAAAGCCTGATTTTTCAGCTCCTTTAAGTGCCGTAATTTCATCAATTGATTCCTTATTTGAAGGTGGTTCCTCTTTGGAATTAAATGAAACGAAACTTAGGGTTGTAACTGCAACAACAATTATCGGAATTAGTATTTTGATTTTACTCATGGCTGATTCTTAATATTTTTGAGTTTCACCAGCTCCACCATTACCGCTCTGAGGTTGGATGTTTTCTTCAGTGCATGAGGCTAAAGCAGTTGTAATTAGAAACAAGGAGATGTAGATAAGCTTTTTCATTGTATAAGTTTTTAAGGTTTTGATTAATATTTTTGAGTTTCACCAGCTCCACCATTGCCACTCTGAGGTTGGATGTTTTCTTCAGTGCACGAGGCTAAAGCAGTTGTAATTAGAAACAAGGAGATGTAGATAAGCTTTTTCATGGTATAAGTTCTTTGGTTGAGTTAGTATTTTTGAGTTTCACCGGCACCACCATTACCACTTTGAGGTTGGATGTTTTCTTCAGTGCAGGACACTAAAGCAGTTGTAATAAGAAACAAGGCAACGTAGATAAGCTTTTTCATGTTAAATTTTGGTTTTGGGTTAATTTCGATTAATTACTGTTTTTTTAGTACTTTCATAAGTCCTAAACCTTAATTGGTAGGCTCCGAACTAGATCAAATGTATATTAAAGATATTCGGGTGAGGCATAAATAAATGAGGCTAGATTACATGCGTCATACATATTTAATTATTGTTATTAACTTTTTTTCTATTCTGGTCTACGGTCAGACTCGAAGCGAAGATGTTTTAAGCGTCCTAAAGACTTCAAATGAGGCTGTTCATGATAGCTTGCATTATGAATTGTTTAGGTCCATTTTATATAGCAATGGAGATTTGGAAGAGGCAAAAAACCATGCTCTGCAGGCTTACAAGCTGAGCAAGAAGTATAATCATTCCTTTTTATTGGCTAAGTCAAGTAGGGCATTGGGAATGCTAAATAACCGCCTTCAAAATTTAGATTCCTCAAGATTTTATTACTACGAGGGTATCAAAACGAGCCGACAATTCAACCATACCGATCTCCTCGTTTACACCACTAACGACTTAGGGCTTCACTTTGAAAATCAGGATGTGTACGATAGTGCACTTAAATATTATCAAGTCTCCCTTGAAAATGCCAAAAAACTAAAAATGAATGAAGATGTGGCCTTTGCTTTAAATAATATTGGTTTAGTTTTCTATTACTTGAATAATTACAAAGAGGCGCTTCAAAATCTCGAAGCTTCTGTTGAAATCAAAAAGAAGTATGGCATTGAGTCTTTGCACTTGAGTCTAATGAATATGGGGCTTGTTTATAATGATCAAGGTCGGTATAATGAAGCCTTAACATTGTTGAATGAAGTCCTTACTACTTATAGCGCTGAGTGCAGTGAGTTTCAACTAGCTGACCTATACTTTAGTCTTGCGTATGCTAATTACCATACTGGTAGTTACGACAAATCTTTACTCTACTTAAAAGATGCTTACCGATATGGTCAAGCCTCTGGTAACCGGAAGGTATTGGCTAACGCTTTACATTACTTTGGGCTTTTTAGTTTGAATAATCAGAATTACACGGAAAGCGAAGAATATTTGATTTCTTCCTTGGAAATAGCTGAAGAATTGAACCTGAGAAGAGTTAAAAGAGATCTTTACAAGGCATTACAGGATTTGTATAACGCGAAAGGAGATTTGCATAAGGTGATTGAGTTTCAGCAGAAACACATGTCTATCAAGGACAGTATTTTCAACGAGCAAATGGCAAATAATCTCAAAGAAATTCAGCTAGACGCCCAGCGAAAACAGTCAGAGGTAATCATTCAGCAAAAGGATACAGAGATTGAAAGAGTTCGCCTCATCACCACCCTGGTGGGGGTCATTTCAATATTAATGGTGGTTGTTTCTATCCTTATTTATCGCAACTACAGGGCCAGTCATCGTATGAAAAAAATCCTTGAAAAGGAGATAGAAAAGCGTACTGGCGAGCTGGTAAAAAGCAATACGGACCTCACCCAAATGACACAGGAGTACGACCAACTCGTGTACCGAGCCTCTCATGACATTAGAGGCCCATTGGCTACGCTTATGGGGCTTACTAATATTGCTAAGCAGGATACAGAAGAGCCGCTGCGTGTACGCGATTACCTGAGTAAAATCGAATCTACTGCGCATGGCTTGAATCAAACTTTAAGTCAATTAATGGAAACCAATCGCATTCGCAATCTTCCCATTTGTATAGAAGAAGTGGATATGAGTAAGCTGGTGGATGAAGTGTACAGTTCTTTTAAAAACCTTAATCACTTTCCATTGATCTCATTGCGTATAGAAAAAGGTGATTGGAAGAAGCCTTTGCAGTCTGATAAAAACTTAATTGGGTTTGTGCTATCCAAATTATTGGACAACGCATTTCATTATTTTGCTACACACAAGCAGGAGAAGTACATTAAAGTAGCATGGTCTCAAACGGAAGACACTACAACTATCTCTGTTGAGGATAACGGACTGGGTATAAATGAGCAGGCCAGAGAGAAGATCTTTCAATTGTTTTATGTAGCCAGTGATGTTCACGGAAGTGGCCTTGGATTGTTTTTGGCGCAAATGGCAGCCAACAGGCTGGGAGGAAGGGTTATTCTTGCACGCTCTTCAGGGCCTACTATTTTTAAGCTGATTATCTCTACTAATCTGGCCAAATTGGAGTTGGAAGACCGACCCAGATTGACAGTAGCAGGTTAAAAAGAGCTCCACACCAGACTGTGCCTTTGGTGGTAAAGATTACGACTAATTCTACCCATGGATCATCTCAAAAACTTACTTAGTGTGATGTAAGAAAGTGCTTTGAATTTGTCAAAAAGTATCTTTTTTTGACGTATTAATATCTTTTATTGCGAGTTTTTTAAAAACAGCCACCTGGAGTTTCTCTAGAAGTCGCTGGTTATCTATTATTTGACACCCATTAACAATACATCAGGATAGGTTGAAGACCTGTTTAACTATTGATAATGATCGTATCTTGCGAATTGTGCGGAAGAGAGTTAATAAGAGGAGGGAATATTGATAAGTTAATTAGGATAGGAGTGATGACTGGATATAAAAAAACAAAACCCTTCCAGCGTAACGCTGAAAGGGTTTAAGTTGTGAGGATCTTGATTAATCAAATTGGTTTCTGTCTGTCATTGCAAACGGTTGCATTGGCTCCTTTTCAAGTTGTAGGTTTTCTATTGTAACCTTAGACTCTTTCACTTTCTCCTGAGATGTATTTGTCGCTAAGACAAAAGAAAACAGAGAAGCTATGGTAAGTAACAGAAATAAAAATTTTAGTTTCATGACCCTAATTTTGTTTTGATGATAATGTTATTTGCAACCCCATTGACATGGATCTGAAGAACTTCCGCCACCGTCTTGTGGGCGAATGTTTTCTTCAGTGCAAGAAGAAATGGCGAAAGAGGTAACAACAGCAAATACTAGGGTGTAGAATAATTTTTTCATGGTTTAACTTTTAATTTAGATTTGGTTATTTTTTTTGTTTTAATTCGACAAGGCAAAGGTGAGTACCTTGGATATATTTTGAAGTGTAAATGAATTTCTGACAGCACTTATGTACCTAAAAATCAATTAGTTATAAATGAATAGGGCAAGACTCATATTCATAACTATCCTTGTTGCTTGTAATCAACTAGCCTATGCGCAATCTTCAGAGATTGACTCCATAAAGAAGATATTGCCTGCATCAAAGGGTCATAAACATTTTGAGTTACTGATTGACTTGTTTAAAGAGAATTTAGGGATCAATTATGATTCAGCACTGTTTTACTCGTCATCGGCAGTGAAGCAGGCTAGGTTGATTGGAGATAGCCTTGCGATAGTTAAAGCATATAACGCTAATGGTTTCGTCAGGATGAAGCTTGGTAGTTCTCTTTGCATACCTGATTTTGAATATGCTTTAGAAATTGCCAGACGCAATGGTTATGAGACTCAGGTAAAATTTCTACTTAACAATCTGGCTAACTCTCATAATGATTTTGCCGATTATGATAAAGCACTGGATTACCATTTTCAATCCCTTCAACTACGACAATTGGAAGGAAAGGCAGCTGATATCAGCATAGCTTTGAATAATATTGGTTTGGTCTATTCAAACCTTCTGGATTATGAAAATGCTCTTTCTTATTTCCAGCAATCAAAGGATTTAAAGGAGAAGAATGACCTAAGTTATGATTTAGATAGGGCCTATATAAATATTGCCCTGGCTCACTTCAATTTGCGAAATTATGAACTAGCCTCAGAAAATATTTCTAAGGTATTAGAACTATGTGAGCATGGCTGCAATGATGAGGTTCAGGTGGAAGCCCATTATGCTTTGGCCAAAATTTCTATGGAAAAGAAGATTTTGACTAGGGCAAGGGAGGAATTGGATAACACTATAAAGCTGGCTCGAAGAATTGGTTCTAAAATGTACGAATCTCAAGCACTTCATCTAAGTGCTTTCATTGAGCAAGAAGAGAGTAGACCTAATAAAGCTCTATCATATTTAAATGAGAGTCAATCTGTTTTGGAGGGAACTCTCTTGCGAGATCAAACCCTAAATAATTATTTATTGTATGTATCTATTTACAACGATTTGGGTGACTATCAGTCTGCTTCTGAGTATCAGCAAAAATACATTGAACTCAATAAGGATATTTTTAGTGGCGATCTAATTAAAAACATTTCCAGAATTCAAACTGAGCATGAAGAACGCGAAAACATCAAAACGATTGCGTCTAAAAATCAGGTACTAGCACTTCAGGAGGAAGTAATAGCACGCCAAAAAGCACAGTACGCTTTTATCATTACCATCACCTTCCTCACTCTGGGCCTGGCCTTTGTAATGTACCGTGCCAATCAGTCGCAACGAAAGATCAATCAGGAACTGGCTAAGGCGAAGGAAACTATACAGCGACAAAACGAAATGTTGAGTGATGCCAACCTTCAGCTGGAAAGTGAAGTGCAGGAGAGAACGCAAGAGCTGGTTGAGTCCAATGAATCGTTGGTGAAGGTGAACGATGAAATGGACAATTTTATCTACAAGACATCTCATGATATCCGAGGCCCGTTGGCAAGTTTGAAAGGTATCTGTAACGTGGCCATGATGGATGTGAAAGATGAGGCTGCACTAGATTACCTCAGTAAACTGGACACCTCAGCAGCGAAACTCAATGCCATCCTGAGTCGCCTTCTTATTATCAATCAGATCAACCACTCTATTTTAACACCCGAGAAAATCAATTTCGAAGAACAAATAGGTGAAATTCTTGAGTTGGAAAAGAAAAAAGAAATGCCAGAGAGAATTAAAATCTCGTACTACGTGGCACCTGATTTGGATTTTAGATCGGATAAAGAGATGGCAAAGATAATCCTTGAAAACCTGATTGATAATGCCATAAAATATCATAATGATTCTACTCGTATAGACCCTTTTGTGAAAATAGAAATAGGCATGGAGGGGGAGTGGGTAAGTGCAAAAGTGATAGACAATGGAATCGGAATTGATGAGGAAAGCAAGGATAAAATATTCCAACTCTTCGTGAGAGCTTCTGAGCGATCTGATAGCGGTGGTATTGGCCTGTATCTCTCCAAATTGGCCACAGTAAAGTTGGGTGGAGACATCTACTTATCTAAATCCAAGGAAGGGTATACTGTTTTCAAGGTCTTATTTCCCCCTGATTTGGTTCCTGTAATTGAAAAGCGAAAAGCGGAGGAACTGAAGAGAGAAAAGCAGAAACAAAAAGTGCTAAAGGTCACCTAATTTTCCCCTCAATCGCCATCTTTGCATTTTGCAAAATTGGAGTGTAAGTATACATGGGAAAAGAGAAAATCTACAAAAGATATACAGTAACAGCTGCATTACCCTACGCCAATGGGCCCAAGCATATCGGCCACCTTGCCGGTGCGTATATCCCGTCAGACGTGTATTCAAGGTATTTAAGACTCAATAAAAAGGATGTAGTCTTTGTATGTGGTAGTGATGAGCACGGCACCGCTATACCTAATCAGGCGCTCAAGGAGCATACTACCTCAAAAGCGATCATTGATAAATACCATGCTTTGATTCGCGATTGCCTTTACAAACTGGGAATTTCATTTGATGTCTATCACCGTACCAGCGATCCACTGCATCATCAAACTTCTCAGGAATTTTTTCTCAATCTATTCAACAAGGGGCTACTCACGGAAGAGACTTCCGAACAATATTATGATGACGAAGCCAAAGCTTTTCTTGCTGACCGCTACATCATTGGAACTTGCCCTAAATGTGGGCATACTGAAGCATACGGAGATCAGTGTGAGAAATGTGGATCTTCATTGAGTCCGCGGGAATTAATTAATCCAAAGTCTACCCTTTCAGGAAAAGTACCTGTACTAAAACCAACCAAGCATTGGTACCTGCCACTGAACCAATATGAGGGCTGGTTGAGTAAATGGATTTTAGAAGATCATAAAAAAGACTGGAAGGTCAATGTTTATGGTCAGTGCAAATCATGGATCGATGCCGGGTTGCAATCCCGAGCCATGACAAGAGACCTGGACTGGGGGATTAAAGTGCCCTTACCTGATGCAGAAGGAAAGGTGCTTTACGTTTGGTTTGATGCTCCCATTGGTTACATCTCAGCTACCCGCGCCCTTTTTCAGGAATTGGCCTCAGGAAAAAGTAACTACGCAACACCCCAGCGTGACTTTGGAAAAGTGAATGAAGAGGATTGGAAGGCGTATTGGCAAGATGAGGAGTCCAAGTTGGTGCATTTTATAGGTAAGGATAATATCGTCTTTCATTGTATTATTTTTCCGATCATGTTGCACAGTTCTGAAGAGTACATTGTGCCTCAAAATGTACCTGCCAACGAGTTTATGAATCTGGAAGGAGACAAGATGTCTACAAGCAGGGGATGGTCAATAGAAATGCATGAGTACCTTGAAGACTTTCCGGACAAGCCAGATGTGTTACGTTATGCTTTACTGACCAATCTTCCCGAGACTAAGGACAGTGAATTTACCTGGAAGGATTATCAAAGTAAAAATAACAATGAGCTGGTAGCCATTTTTGGAAATTTTGTGAACAGGGCCATGGTGCTTACGCACAAATACTTTGAAGGGAAGGTGCCGGTACAAGGTGCTTTGGATGAATTGGATAAAAGCACAGTAAAAGCATTGAATGAGTTTCCTTCTAAAGTTGGCGCTGCTATTGAAAACTATAAGTTCAGAGAAGCTACGGCTAATCTGATGGATCTTGCCAGGCTCGGGAATAAGTACCTTGCTGACACGGAACCATGGAAGCTGGCCAAAACAGATA